>JAFDME010000136.1 GCA_019306075.1 Deltaproteobacteria bacterium
CGGATAATCGCAGCAACCAATCAAAATCTGCAGGACAGGGTCAAAAGGGGTGAGTATCGCCAGGATCTTTATTACCGCCTTAAAGTAGTGGAAATCAGAGTGCCGTCTCTACGCGGGCGAACAGAGGATATCCCCCTGTTAATCCATCATTTCCTGAAAACCTTCAATCATCAGTTCGATAAAGAAATTGAAGGTATCTCCCCGGCGGCTCTGCGTCTGATGGTGACCTGTCCCTGGCCGGGCAACGTTCGTGAGCTCAGAAACATGCTGGAATATATCTGTATTCTGTGTAAAAGCAGAATCATCACCAAAGATGATCTTCCTGCTGATTTTCCCGGCGGTCCGGACGACCGATTGCTGCCATTCCCGCCTGATACCGACCCGCCTCCGCTACCATCAAGACCCCTGCAGACAAACAGGCAAACTCTGCTGAAAGTCCTTGAACAGGAGCAGTGGAACAAAACTCGCGCTGCCGAAGTTTTAGGTATCAGCCGTCGAACGCTGTACCGCCGGTTAAAGGAATACCAGATCTGATTATTACAGCGGCGCCTCTTCTTCCCGCACCTGTTATCTCCAGACCCTGATATACCCTCTTGATGTCCGGATTATAACCCAGCCGGGACTGTTTTGACCGCTGAGTATCTGCGTTCCATGCTGCACGCTCTTCATGATTTCCTTTTTGTCCTTTTTGGGAAACTGGCTCAGAGAAGCCACTGGTCCAGAAACGTTAAGATCACCTGTCAAAGGTGAAACATCTGTGATCTGTCCCTTTTTCAAAGTAATCTCGACTTTAAATTTTTCTTTTTTCATTTTTATTCTCCCTGAGTAATAGTCCATTATTTGAGAGCCATAACTGTCACTTCTTCTCTTTTCACCTCCTTTGTCCTGGTTAATTTATTTACGTGCTGATTTCATCTCCTGCACAGTTGCAGGCGATTTAAAAATTTCCCGAGAACCGCAGCAGAATCAACCTGTTCTGGCTATAGGAAGGCCTGGCGGGATCTGTATCCTGAAAATGAAATCCTGTATCAAACAGATTTTTGATACCGAGACTGATCAAACCGTAGCCTTTGGGGAACAGATAACCGACAGCGACATCAGTCATCCAGAAAGAATCACTGTCCTCCTCTGTCAAAAAGGAGAAGGAGTCAAAAAAAGTGCCCTGTTGATCCGCATAGGTTATGGAAAATTCAGCCCTGAAACCTGACGGATGGAACCATGCAGCATCAATTTTTCCCCGGTGAGTTGTCAGCTCAGCAAAGCCATCGATACCCGTAAATCCTGTTCCCCTGTCAAAATTCTCATAAAGATACTCCACAGCCAGTGAAACACTCTCCAGCGGCAGCCAGTAAACATATCCTTTAGCAACCTGTTCCTCCCATCCGGCAACACTGTCCTCAACAATCCCCTCCATGGCAAAAATATCCCTGTAGGGGACATCGAGGTTCCTGTGTGTATACGATATTCCGCCATACAGGGATGGAGAAACCTCGTGATCCAGACCTACGGCCAGAATCTCAGTTTCAGTTCCGGGTACATCATCATAAAACTGATTAAAACCGGAAACCTGGGTTGGTTCTATGGTCTGTTCGGAGATCATGTTTCGGGTCATCCCCTGTATCCAGGAAAAGCGCAGGGATGTTGATTCCAGAGGACTCCACTGCAGCCCGAATTTCGGAGAAATCTTGTTGTCGTGTTCCAGGCGCCCGTTATCAAAGGTGCTGTAGTTCGCCCCGACTGTCAGAGAAACTGTTGAAAACATCTCAATATAACCGTAGCCATAAACAGCTGAATGATCAGAATTGACATTTTCGGGTACTGCAAAAGAAAAACCGTCAATCTCAATTGATTCGAGGGTATCAGCATCATAGTATTCACCCCCCGCTATGGCTTTAAACAATTCACCCGAAAAAATATATTGCAGTTCTCCGTTAATACTGTCGGTATCTTCACCGATCAGAATAGAACCGAAAATATCATCCAGACTGACATCTTCATCAAGCTGCTGTCCGACAAAGGAGCCGATAATCTCGGATCCTTTATGAAATTCATGACGACCACCAACCCTCCATGTTTTGGTATCTGTCTCCTGCCTGTATCCCGGAAGATACCATTCAGGGTCAAAGAGGACGGACAGGTCGCCGTTCTCCTTGTTGCTGGAACGTAATTCAGCCATTACATGGGTGGAAGGAGTCAACCGCAGCTGCAGATAGCCATTGAGCAGCTTCTGTTCCATGTCATTATTCTCACGAAATCCATCCGACTCATAATAAAACTGGCCAAAACTGTAGGATATTTTGTCATGGACACCAAAGGCCGCAAAATCATTACCGAGAGTACCTTTTCCACCAGCGACACCATTGAAAAGAAGGGACAGCTGATTTCGCTGAAACAGAGGATGAAACTCCTGCATTGACGGTATAGACGGCCCGGTGCCATCAAGAATCTGGAGATTTGATTCGGCAAGCTGCGGCTGCACCGGTCCGATATTCAGCGGCTGCAGCAGCTGAGACTGCAGCAGCTCACTCACCCTGGCAATTTCATGTCTGGGCATAGTTGCGTAAGTATCGGCCAGCAGGCGGTGAGACGAGAAATCGGATGGTGCCGTTTCCAGTGATCTTCTGCCATAATTGACAGCGAGCTGTTGAAAACCAAGTTCATTAAATACCCGCCCTGTGCCGGCAGCTCTTGCCGCCAGGTCTTTATCGAGCATCAGCTGTGATCTATATATTGCCCGATTGCCGTTAAGGGCCATTGATTTTTTCAGATCAAGCAGTGCCTGACCGGGCTTATTTTCCTTAACTGATTGAATTGCAGAATAAAAATATGGAGTAGGATCATAAGGATCAAGACCTTTGGCGATTGAAAATTGTTTTCCTGCCCTGAGAAAATCTTTTTCCTCATAATACGCCTTGCCGAGATAGCTTCGAATAAGCGCATTACCTGGACTGAGAACAGCAGCAATGGAGAGCAGATCTCGTCCTGCCGCCAGATCGCCGTTATAAATCTCGGTCAGACCGAGTCCAAGCCTCGGCAATGGAGCAGACTGATCCAGGCTGACAGCCCTGCGAAAAAATTCGGCTGCAGGTTCAACTTCCATACGGTCCAGATGGGCAAAACCGAGGACTGTCAAAGGCCTTGCAAGGTAAGGAGCAGCATCAACACCTTTTTCAGCAGCGGCCACGGCATCACGACTGTTAGTATCAAGAGACTGAAGGATCTCTGCATATCTGACCAGGAGAAGCCCGTTTCCCGGAGCCTCCTCCATAGCCTTTTCAATAGATTTTCTCGCAGCATCCAGTTGAAGTCCCGCCTGCTGTACATAGGACACTGCCACAAGCGCAGTCGGTAATTGAGGTCTCAGGGACAGGGCCTGCTGCACCAGCTGCTCCGCCTGATCCAGATGCCCTCTGATCAAAACGATAACCCCCTGAACGGCAAGGCCGAATGCCCGACTGCTCTCATCCATCTTTAACAGAGCAGAGATATCCTTTTCCGCCTCTCCGACTCTACCGGCTGTCAGGTACAGGGAGGCCCGCACCTTATAGAAATCAGCATCAGCGATCCGGCCTGCTCTCTTTTCCATCAGTCGCAGACTGGCGACCAGATCGCCTTTCAAAAAATAGTCCACCGCTTCGGCAACAGTTTTTTGGACTTTACTCATATTTTCCACCGGCCGGACATACTTCTGGAAATTGAGAAGGGGGGGATAATAGAGAGCCCACTGTATCCCATCTCTTCGATTTATCATTGGAGTGGTAATCGGTTTCTGATCTTTTCCCGCGACGGCAGACTGACCGGAATGAATTGTCAGGCTGCCTCCCTTGTTCTCCGCCAGAACACGACCTTCGAAAACTGAGATCTGAGTCTGTTTGCCTGAAATTGAAATAAGAAATTCAGTTCCCTCCACAGCTCCATTAACAAATGGCGTCTCAAGCTCAAGAGATCGTGGTTTAATGGAGAAATAATAGAGAACACCCTGAAAAATTCTGAGTAGCAGCGGTCTGTCATCCTCAGGCAAACCCAATGTCAATATAGTATTCTGATCCAGACGAATAATGGTCTCATTTGCCAGCAGCAGGGCTGCCCTGCTGTTTTCACCCACCCGTATAGAATCCCCCGGACAGTACCTGCCGGAAACATCAACCAGCTCCCAGTTGGCAGCACCCGCCACTTTTTTCTCTACCTTCCCCTGGACCGAGACAAGTCTTCCCACCTCCCGACTGCACTGAACATCCGCATCGGATTCTGGTTCGGCTGAGGTAATCTCCGGGATAAAAGTAAAAATGAACATAACAACGAATAAAAAAATGGTGTAATTCCGTTCCATATCATCTCCCTGTTTTATTTTTTTCCCAGACTGATAACTCCATTCCAATGATAATCAGCTGAACTGGTGATATAGCGGCTGCATAACTGACGGAACCATGTGGCAGGCCCGTAATCAGGATTGACAGATATACAGGATTCAAATATTTCCCTGCTTTCAGCCCATCTCCCTTCCTGAAATTTTTCCAGAGCCATTGCAAAATAATGACTGAGTTCTTTCTCCTTATCACTGAGGGAACCTTCTTCCCCCAGCAGTTCATATATTGTGAGAGGCTTACTTTTCCCGGCAAAGAGAAACGTCCCCATTTTTCTGAACTGCGACATAACACTGTTTTGGGCTATTTTTTCTGAAACCAGCAACCTGGTACCGAGCTGCTTATTAAATGATTCGATCCGCGCCGCAGTATTTACCGTATCCCCGGTAATCGTATATTGATAGTGATCAAGCGCACCAATATTACCAAGGGATATTCGACCCCGATGCAGACCAATACGAGTAGGCAGGTGGTGTCTGGATGCAGGTTCCGGATTATTATAAATGTGTGATATCACCGTGGCTGCCCGGCAGGCATTGTCAACCTGGATTATTTCTGAATCTTTGATGAGCCACAATGCCAGCATGGAATCTCCACGAATGTCCAGTATCATGCCCTCATGCTGCTTCACAATATGAAACATTTCTTCATAGTACCTGTTGATAAGCTGACTCAACTCGCCATGAGCGGCATTTTCGGACAAGGGCGTAAAATTCTCTATATCGGAAAAAAGGCAAATACCGTGCACCACGTCCCTTCTGCTGGCAATCAGAGAAAAATCCTGTTCAAGCTGGGCGACGATACTTTTGGGGATATAGCACTGCAGCGCCTTTTCAATATTGCGTTTATTTTGCTGGATATCCCTTTGTCTCAAAAAAATGACCGCCAGACAGGTTAACGGTGCCTGTAGCATCAGCGGAACGACCAGAGGATTCCAGAGATAGAAGTGGACAAAGAGAGCATAACTGATGGCTGCATATGCAAGACAAAAAAAGCAGCTGACCAGCACTGCCATGAGAGAGGGGAGAAGATGACTGACCACCCCGATGCCAATACCAAGAATCAGGAAAAGGATACTACCGAATAAAGCACCAAGGGGCTTGATACTACTGCCGTCAACCAGATTTGCAAAGAGTGTCGCCGCAACCTCCACCCCACTTATATGGTTGCCGTCCGGATCAGTATAGATTGTGTAAAAACCATCTTTTTCACCCATCTCAGCCTCATCGGTGAGACCTATTAAAACGACCTTCCCCTGCAGAGCCGGGATGCCGGTATCCTCTTTTTGCTGAAAAAGTGTGTAATAGGGAAAAGAATGGATTGTGCCCGGAGGACCATAATAATTAATAAATGTGGAATTACCTCCGGCAAAAAGATCTATCATTGTGTGAAGCATACGCTGATCTACCTGATCCCGGGCCCCCTTCCATCCCCCTTGATCAAGAATCTTTTTCATTTCCGCAGCAAGTTTTCCATTTACAGAAAAAATTGTCTTTGCCTGCTGAATAACAAGATCAAAACGCTGAGACTCAGATGAAAAGCCGGCAAATGGCCCGTCTCTCGCCAGAACAGAAGGATCTGCCAGTCCGGCAAGTTCTATAAACCTGTCAAACAGGCCGGGTACCGACATTGCGAACAACACAACTGGAAGAGTAGCCCTGCCTCCAGCTCCCCCCTTAAACAGCCAGGCCTGATCCAGTCTTACCGGACGTCTTGGCAGAGGAAATGGTGCCAGCGCAAAAGCCTGCTGCTCAAGTAGAGGGATAGGCTGAATAAGCTGTTCCAACCGGATATTGTCCGGAGGAACCTCAGGATTATGCCGGTTGCCATCTGAGAAATCAGTCAAATTCTTCAGCCGCTGCAGCAGCACCACTTTTCCGGATCTCTGCATTGCCCCGGCAAGGGCCCTGTCGTTTTCAGCGGAACGGCTTTCTTCAAAAAACAGGTCCAGCCCGACACCAGTCACACCCAGGGCCGTTAACCTGTCAACAGTCGCGGCATGCAGGGTACGGGGCCACTTGTAAGGCTGCTGCTTCAAACCGAAAAATTCAGCAGATTTTCTTTCAATTGCACAGATTACAGCTTCCTGGGGAACAGCCCGACCGCCCCGAACCTTAAAAAGAAAGGCGAGGCCAAAATTTTCTTCCAGAGATTTCCCAAAAGGTGTGGCACTGATAAGAAAACACACCACTCCCGACAGCAAGCCAACTACACACAATCGCTTTGGAAAAAAGATGCCCATATTTCAAAAAAGACGGACAAACGGAGGGGGGTTACTGCGCCGCAATCACTTCAATACAGACATGAAAATTCCATATTCAAATAGAGTATTCGACACAGTCCTACAACTGGTCAACCTACCACCTGCAACTGTAAGTTGTCAAGCGACCGTTATTATTTATCATTGATTTTCATCCATAAATAACAATTACCCTGACATAATAAAGAGTTGAAACAAACGGTTATAACGAAAGTCAAGGTATGATGGCGTCGTAGTAGTATGAACAAGTCTAAAAACGACATTACACCTGTGTTACGGCACATGCCACCGGCACAATCTGTGCCATATGACAATTATGCCACAATGGCCAGCCGGAAGATATAAATTAATTATTTTGTAATAACATAATGTTAACGACATTTATCCAATGTGGCACGCAACTTGTAAAATGATTACTGACAGCCGGTTTTAATTCTTAATTACTGCCACATTCAATAAGAATCAAACCACTCCTTGAGACATGATTAAATCTGAAAAATAGCTCCTCGAGAGCAGCGGAGGTCAATCAAAAATGTTTGCACAAGTGATGGAACGTCGCATGGCTCCACGTTTTGGTATACAGGATTCGGTTCTCGCAATAACTGACCCACCTTCCCTTCCTCCAGCAACCGTTAAAGAACTCAGTCTGACCGGGCTAATCCTTCAACACCGTAAAAAATTGAAAAACCGGGCTCCCATCGTGGAACTCAGCATCATCTGGATAGATTGTGTAATCTCACACCATATGAATAAAATCCCAATCCGGCTTGTATCAGAAGCTATGATTGAAAACAGGGAGGGAGACACAGGACCATTCACTTATAAACAGACCGTAGCCTTTGGGAAGATGCAGCCTCAGCAGAAAAACCAGATCGAACAGCTTATCAGGGCAAAAGGGTTCATCCTCCACGGGGATATATCAACAGCCGGAAAACCTTTATCACAGGAAAAGGAAGAATCAAAAAATCAGCCACTTCGGGCTTCATTTATAAGAAAATTCCTTAAACAAATCATTGCCGACACGGCGAAACACCTGGACAGCCAAAATTATGATATAAGCAAAAACTTTCCTTTCTATTGAATGCAATCGACGGAAGGAGATGACTGCGCACATCTTGTCGAGATATGAGACAGGTAAATGAAAAAGCTGGTTTAAATATTAATCTTTGCTCCCTGGAGGTATAACATGTCTTCTTTTTCTGATATTATCACCTACATCTGGTTATTTCCGGTTACCAGTCAGATCCTTCTTCCTGTTGGATTGCTTGTCGTATGGCTGATATTCAGGAGCACCAAAAAAATATTCCGCAGTAAAGATATTGCGACAGACTAGATCCGGCAAAGCCCCCCCCCTCTCTTCTTTTGAGATTTCAATAAACTTCAGCAAAGAGGGGGCGGCGTATGATTTTCTTTCTCAGCCCGCATTTTTCCAACCCACCCTTCTATCCAGTTTGTTTCTCTCCCTGCAGAATAATCTGAAGAGCTGTCTCGCTGAGTCCCTCATAAGTGAAGGTTATCAGTGCCTTACTCCGTAAAAGCTGTAATAAAAGTAAGAATATGTTTATATGAGAGTCATCTTCTGCAAAAGAAAAAACCTTAGAAAGGAAATATAAATGACAATTCCGGGAAACCTCCTGACGACCGCAATGGCAGTCATGCCCCAGACAGATGTCGATCACGCCATGAAAACAGCACTGACTCTGGACATCCCGTTCTGGCCGCAGCTCCCAAACCTCAGTTACTACGAAGATATGTATGTCCAGGCAGCAGAACATTTCCCAGGTATCGTCCTCAACCTGGAAGAAAAGACCCTGCGCTTTTCCATGGATAAATTTATTGATGAATTTGAAGAGACCATGAGCAGGTTTGATGACCCCGGCTACTTCGATATCAGCAGACAATATTCGGTGGTATATCATGAC
>JAFDME010000137.1 GCA_019306075.1 Deltaproteobacteria bacterium
ATCAGTGCAACTTCAATCTTAGAGCTGAAATCAAACTGATCACTTCGTATTTTTATAAATCGGTCAACAGGATCAAAAAAAGAGAACACATTATCCCAACGCTGATCCCTGTTCCACTGTTCCCTGTCGATACAGGAAATGCCCTCAACATATTGAAGATGGCTCAAAGGAATCGTTGGATGATCCCAGAGAATCTCACCTATGGTCTCTCTGGTCAGGCGGGTATCAATGGATTCTTCTTTCCCGGTACACGCAAATTCCAACCCTTTTATCCATTTTGATATTGCCTTACGCCGCTGAAAAGGAAACAGCTGTCTGGTCTCACCATGACTATAAGAAAGACTCCGTTCCTCTACATTCATGCCATTCTTTTCAGTTTTCCCGCCAAAACATCGGCGTCCATTGTATAATGCTTTTATTGCCAGAGCGAGGGTATCCGGATCGTGTTGAATAACTCCCCTTTCAGCCAGGGCCTTGCGGGAATAGATCCCGCACTCTACAGGTAGATAATGGATTCCACTAAGAAAATCACGATCGAGAAAAATGGGTATTTTCCCCTCAACAGCATAGTTCTGCAAAATCGATGCAGGAATATCTTTCAGGGAAACTGCGAGCACCTCATCAAAGAGATCCGTCGTACCACCGGGAATATTCCTCTCATAAGCTTTAATCATATCAGAAACATGAAACTTTCTCTCGGGATCCGCAATACTCAGATCAGTCTCCCCCGCCTGTACCCAGAGGTTGGAAATAAGAATTTTCAGAGCTCTGTTATTTGCCCTTACGCATTCTGCCAGACCGGGCACTTTAAAAACCGGTATAATTGAGGAATAGAGACTTCCTGGTGCCAGCACCAAAATATCAGCCCGTGCGATCTCTTCCAGGACTTCTTCCGCAACCCGTGGTTCATCAAAATAGTCAACATGGACACTCTCAACCGGAACCCCCCGCCGGGCATCTCCCAGCTTGTTTTCACCAATTATTTCAACACCATTTGTATAGTGAACCCTCAACTGGGCCGGAGTTGAAGTACAGGGCAAAACAGCACGATCCCCGCCACCCATAAGCCCTGTAAGGTGATTCACCCCGTCAATCAAAGCACGGTGAAGAATCTCAGGCCGGTCAGCCAGTTCGTTACTACTGTATCCGGGCCCAGTCTCTTTGAAGACAGCAGCAGCGACAAGGAGATTTCCAAGACAGTGAGGCCGTCTGAGAGTTTCTGCAAATCTGATATCCTCAGATAAATGACCGATAAGAATCTCTAAATAATCCTTTAACAGGGTGGGAAGAAGCTGAAGGGCACTGTCAAAAACAGCAGTTGAAGGCAGATCTCTCCCGATTGGCCCTGAACTGCGGTAATTAAAGAGTGTATGCAGGGCTGCTGCAATTTCCGTTGCCTGACTGCGAGTCACATCATATTTATCCTGCAGGGTTTTAAGCTGAACCGATGAAAGCAGAACGTGCCGTATATCCCCAATTGCCACAAGTGGCAGATCCTTCAACAGTTCGCCGGTTGAACCACCATCATCCGTTACACAGACAATTGATTTTGTGAGTGGAAATATCTCCTTCAACCCGTAAAATGGATCCTCCTCCCACCCCTCAATCCGGCAATCTCCGCCAATTATATTTGACAGTCCTGTTCCACCACCAAAAACCACAACCCTGACATCTTCAACATTCTTATCAACCAGTTCCTTTCTCAAATCTTCAAGAAGTGATCTGACCGGCATGGGAGCCTGCGAGGGAACCCCTCTTAAGGCAAGATCAACAACCTTCTCCCTTAAATCCTCCTGAGGAAGATAATCGAGGGGAGAAAGGCGGAACTCTGTTATTTGTTTCAGTGTGTTAAGTATCAATGGTTTTTCCTGATGCCAAAATTACGCTGACCGTCGTTTCTCTGCTTCTCATCATTTTCCAGCAAGCAGATCCTGCTCTACACGGAGAAGATCCTGAGGAGTATCCACCTCGATGGAATCATGCTCGGTAATTGTTACTTTAATTTTATATCCATATTCCAGGGCCCGGAGTTGCTCCAACTTTTCAAACCTCTCCCACTCTCCTTCAGGCAAGGCCACATATGAGAGCAAAAAACCCTTTCGATACGCATAAAAACCGAGATGCTTGTAATAGGTTGGCTTGGTTTGCTCGTCCGGATTGCGTTGAAAAGGAATAGGTGATCTTGAGAAATAGAGCGCATAGTTATCTCTGTCAAAAACCGTTTTCACATGATTAGGATCTTCAATTTCTTCCGGCCGAATTATCTTATAGATCAATGTTGACATGGGAAGTGCCGGATCATCAATCAGTGGCCGGGCAACCTGTTCAATCACCTCCACGGGAAAAAGGGGCTGATCACCCTGGATATTTACCACCACATCATGCTCGGATATTCCGAGCAATTCAGCGGCCTCTGCAAGTCTGTCCGATCCTGAGACATGGTCACTGCGGGTCATTACAAACTCACCACCGAAAGCTTGAACACATTCGGCAATTCGACTATCATCGGTGGCGACTACTGTGCGGGAGAGGAGTTCAGCGGCCATTGCTCTTTCAACAACGTGCTGAATCATTGGTTTACCAGCAATTAATGCCAGAGGTTTTCCTTCAAATCTATTTGATTTATACCTGGCAGGAACAATTGCGATTACTTCCGGTTTAGGATTCGACATAATATTTACCCTGATGTTTTAGTGCCTTACTCAATAAAAATTGTGATAAAAAACAAGAAAATCTAAAGTGCTATGTAACTCTTCAGCGAAGCGCTGGAAATTACGTAAAACCACTGAGCATAATTATTTAGCAGCACCTTACATGTTCATAAGCAACTCGTCCAGCTATACACCTGTATGCTTGGCGGGTTAGTACCTTATTCCAGAACTTTTGTAATAAAAAACAGGAAATTGAGATCTCCTTCTTTACACCTGCCTGGACACAGACATCTATTGAATATGCCATATAACCATATGAAAGATAGATGAAAAAATCATTGTCAATTTCTGTTTTATCAACAATAAATCCTGCACCTCTTCTGCAACTGGCACAATCCCTTGCAGAAAAGCTGGAGCTGCCATTCTATCCATCGATCAGCGGAGTACATTCTGATCCTATTCTAGCATATACAGATGAAGGTTTACAATTAGTGCAGCTTTCAAAATCCGGTGCAGTGCAGCGTCTGCTGTTTGTCGATTTTATAAAAGGCAAAAACGCCTACAGGCACAAACACAATCTTACAATCAAACAACCGCTTGCCAGAGCCATAGGAATAAAATCCGGTTTCCGCCCTGCTGTCTTTGATGCTACTGCCGGTCTTGGAGCAGACAGCTTTGTTCTTGCCTGTCTTGGTTGTGTAGTATTAATGTGCGAACGCGCTCCCGTCCTCCACGCTCTCCTGCAGGATGCCCTCAGCAGGACAGCACGTCTGCCTGTAACGAAAGAAATTGTCGACAATAGACTGCATCTCCTTCCCGGTGATTCTCTGCGATTACTGCAAAAGACAAATCAAACATTTCATACCATCTATCTTGATCCCATGTATCCACACCGCACAAAGTCAGCTCTTAACAAGCTGGAAATGAGAGTAATTCGTGATCTGGTGGGTGATGATAAAGATTGTGGCGATTTACTGGACGCAGCACTGGCTGCCGCAGAAAACAGGGTAGTTGTAAAACGGCCTAAAGGTGCAGAGAGAATTCCCGGGCCTCCCCCATCATTTACTGTACCGATGAAAAACAGTCGTTTTGATGTCTATTTATGATACTTCTCTCCAGCCTTAATAGTGTAGGCCCGGTATATCTGTTCAACAAGGAACAGGCGAACCATATCATGGGTAAATGTCATTTTAGAAAAGGAAAGGAGAAGATTGGCTGATCTGGTTACAACACTGGAAAGTCCATCTGGGCCACCTATCAGATAACAGACCTTCCTGGTGCCGCGAAGCTCCCAGTCCGCAATCAGCCTGGAGAATGATTCTGAACTGAACTGTTTGCCGCCCGAATCCAGAGCAACCGAGAATGCTCCGGGGGGAATCGCTTTTAGAAGCAGAGTCGCCTGATCATCCTTATTCGATTTCCCCCGCTTCCCCTTCTTTTCCCTCAATATAGATGTGGATACTGAAGTGTAGTGCCCAAGGCGCGACAGATACAGTTCTATTCCCTCGGCAATATAACTGTCCTTTGTTTTTCCCAGAAAAAGCAGCTCATGTTTCATCTTTGAATCCTGAAAAAATAGTCAACACTTGACCACACAGTGTATCATTAATTCCGACAGTACTTCACAGAATTTCTCATAACCAATCTCTTTTTTTATACCCTGACAGGATTCGGCAATAGTTAAAAAATTATTCTCATCAGTAAGAATAGAAGGATGCAACGGCCACTGGGCACAGCGCCAAGGGCGTCCACCGTGCACGGTGCAACCTTCATCATAAAAAATACAGTGACCGTCTACCGTCTTCATCTGAACACAATTTTTGGAAACGCACCAGAACCTCTCCCGCACTTCCTCTTCGCCCATATCAAGAGATTTCACCATCCTCTGCTGATCCTCACTATTGAGGGAAACCGTACTCTCCCCCTGACAACAGAAACCACATCGTGTGCATGAAAAAATATCTTCTACAACCACCACAGGAATGCCTCCATTGCTGTTTTTCTCCCGCCATTAACGTTCTGTCTATTATCAGGCATTGCCAATAACATCCTCATAGACAGCTATGTCTATACCAAACTGCAGAGCCGCAGCCCTCCATTTTAATTTATCATCTATACTGAAAATAATTTTATCATCAGCGGGTACAGTCAACCAGCCGTTGGCCACAAGCTCATTATCCAGTTGCCCGGGTCCCCATCCGGTATATCCCAGTATAAAAAGGTATTGTTCAGGTCCTCTGCCATTGGCAATATCTTCCAAAACTTTTGCTTCTCTCGTCAGGGAAATTGTGTCACTTACATCAAGTTTATGTTCAACTTCATAACCGGACTTAAAAAGAATAAATGCTGATTCCATTTCCACAGGACCTCCCATATAAACTGGTGGAAAATCCTTATCGGGAACCGGCAGATTTGCCCCCTGAAGAATTTCCGGCAGAGTGAACATCCCGTTGGGCCGATTTATCGCCACACCCATAGCACCCTCACTACTGTGCGCGCAGACATAAATTACATGTTCCTCAAAACGTGGATCCGGCATCTGTGGAGTGGAGATTAGAAAAGTACCTGCCAGTGAATCTATTGATGAAACAGCACGATCTTGCATGGCGGCATGCTCCTCCTGATATTCATTTTCGCTATACTCATATTTTATCAAATCAGAGCTCTGCTCGTCAACACTCATGCAGGAGTGAAGAGGCAGACCGGGCAAATTTGGTGCCCTGACGATATTGACAATGACAAATTTAACTTTATAACCTACTATTACTTACTTGTAATCCAATCCGGAAGAAAACGGCAACGCCAATAAAATCCATTTCACAATAAGGCATGAAAGTGTATAGCAGGCACCGGTACCTTTTATCGCTGCAGCTGAATAAAATAACCTATTATGCAAACCGACCTAGACATGATTCTCAACGGCAGTCACTCTGACCCCTTTCTCATCCTGGGGGCTCATTTTTCTGAACCTGATCCCGATAAAGTCACTATAAGAACATTTCAGCCTCATGCTGAGAAAGTGACTCTCCTCCTTGGAAAACTGCGCCTTATAATGCCCAGGACAGATGAAGAAGGACTTTTCGAACAGGTTCTTAACAGAGATGATCTGCCTGACCCTGATCTTTCTCCCTTTAACTACCGTTATGAGATTCTTTTCCACGACGGAGTTGTGAGCAGAATAAACGATCCATACAGATTCCCCGTATTACTTGGAGAACAGGACCAGTATCTCTTCAGTGCAGGAACAAACTACAAACTTTATGACCATTTAGGAAGCCACATTGTCGAGATAGACACGATCAGTGGCTGTCTTTTCAGGGTTTGGGCACCCAATGCCCGTGCTGTTTCCGTCACCGGCGGGTTCAATGGCTGGGACAGAAGAATTCATCCCATGCGATCCCTTGGCTCCACAGGCATCTGGGAACTTTTCATACCCAATTTACAGGAAAATGAATATTACAAATATAGTATAACAACACAACAGCATGAAATTCTTGATAAAATTGACCCATTCCAGTTTTATGGCGAACTTCGGCCCGACACCGCTTCAGTCATAAAAATGCTGGACCACCATCAATGGAACGACGGATTGTGGCAGGAGAGAAAACAATCTCTTTATCCCTATGACAAAGCTCTGTCAATATATGAAGTACATCCGGGGTCCTGGCGCAGAGACCCGGCAGATCCTGATCGTTTTCTCACCTATCGTGAACTTGCTGATAGTCTGATTCCGCATGTAAAAGAGCTGGGATTCACTCACATTGAACTGATGCCGGTGATGGAACATCCTCTTGATGAATCCTGGGGCTATCAGGTAACCGGCCCGTTTTCCATCACCAGCAGATATGGAACTCCCGAAGAATTCATGTATTTTGTCGACCGCTGTCACCAGGAAAGTCTGGGTGTTATTCTTGACTGGGTACCTGCTCATTTCCCCAAAGATAAGCACAGCCTTGGAAAATTTGACGGAACATCACTTTATGAACATGAGGACAGCAGAAGAGGATCCCACCCGGAATGGGGAACATTTATTTACAATTATGGACGCAGGGAAGTGAGCAACTACCTTATTTCAAACGTTCTTTTCTGGCTTGACAAGTATCATATTGACGGAATCCGTGTGGACGCTGTTGCTTCAATGCTTTATCTCGACTACTCCAGAAATGAAGGGGCATGGGTCCCCAACTGTTACGGAGGAAGGGAAAACCTTGAGGCTATTGAGTTTATTCGTCATCTCAACTCCATTGTCTACGACATTCACCCGAACACCCTCCTTATCGCCGAAGAATCAACCAGCTTTTATGGTGTTTCCAAACCGGCTGACCAGGGAGGTCTGGGCTTTGGTTTTAAATGGAATATGGGCTGGATGAATGATATCATTGATTATTTTTCCATAGATCCGCTCTACAGAAAGTATCACCATAACCTGCTCACATTTTCTATCATGTATGCCTTTTCGGAAAATTTCATTCTCCCGCTGTCCCATGACGAAGTTGTACACGGAAAACGTTCCCTTCTTGATAAAATGCCTGGGGATATCTGGCAGAAATTTGCCAACCTCCGCCTTCTCTATTTTACTCAGTGGATGCATCCCGGGAAAAAATTACTCTTTATGGGGGGGGAGTTCGGGCAATGGTCAGAGTGGTATTGCAAGCGAAGTCTGGACTGGCATCTGCTCAAGGAGAATGAACTGCATCAGCAGCTTTTCACCTTCGTCGCTGAGCTGAACGCCTTCTATACTGCAACGCCCTCATTATGGGAAAATGATTTCAGCGATCAGGGATTTCAATGGCTCGATCTGGAAGATCGAAATAATTCCATTATTTCTTACGCACGATTTGATAAAAATCGTAAAAATCATATCGTTTGTATCTTTAACTATACTCCGCAGACTTTTGAGGATTACAAGATAGCCCTGCCGCAAAACTGCAAATACCAGACCGTCTTCTGCTCCGATATGGAAAAATTTGGCGGCACCGGATTTTTCAGCACCGAAACATGTAAACCAGAACCTGAACCATACGGTCAGGCCGATTTCCATACAACGCTGTCAATACCGCCTCTGGGTGGTATTGTATTACAACCGGTAGACAAAAAAGAGACATCAAAAACAGATAAAATAAATGAAGTTTTCTTAACCTGAGGTGAGGCAATGCCCCAACAGACAATACACCCTCCGGGGGATAAAATTAAAAAGGCCGTCAAAGAATTATCAGAACTGCTGCTCAAAGAAGGTGAGAAAAAGCGGCGGCAGCTGCTGCTGCAGGTTCAGCTTAAGTATGACCTTTCTCCCCAGGAATGTGAATTTCTGACCAGACAATTCAGCGAAGAAAAACCATAATCGTTGATTGAACCCTTTGCTCAGTGCGAGAATGACTGGCAGTAAATATACCCAACATCAGTCACATGTCATTTTGTCGCCTTTTGCGTCAAGAAGTTCAATATAAAAGGCCTCTGTCTTTTCACACATTGCCCTCGATGTAAAATTCTTTAACACCCTTGCCTGCCCTCGCGCTCCCATTCTAGCCAGCTCCTCCTTACTGAGAGCAAGGGCTGCGTCAACAGACTTTGCCAGACCTTTCTCATCGGACGGTGTCACCAGCCAACCGTTTTCCCCATCTATCACAGTTTCAAGACTGCCTCCATGGGCAGTGGCAATCACCGGTTTTCCCATTGCCATTGCCTCCACTGTGGTTCTGCCAAAAGCCTCTGGCTCCAGAGAGGATGTAGACAATACAATATCGGCCAGCATAAAGGCTGCCGGCATATCACTGCAATGCCCAACCAGGCGTGCTTTATCTTTGAGACCGTTTGTTTCTATAAAATCTCTAAGTTCAACTGAGTAATCCGGATTGTCCGCAGTGTCACCCACCATAACGGAAGTAAATTCAG
>JAFDME010000138.1 GCA_019306075.1 Deltaproteobacteria bacterium
AACTCCATTTGCAGTGTAGACGTCCCACGCCGAAAGTACAGGAATTATGATACGGTTAATCCCCCACATTTCAGTGCCCTGTGCAAAGCGGGAAAGATCAATACCTGAGCGCAGAAGAACTTTGATAAGAAAAAATGCAATGCTGTTTGCGATAAGTGAACCAAGGGTCAGAAGTAATAGAATCTCCACCATGACCATGGTGACAATCCGGCTTGAACGCATACCAAGTGCCCGCTGAAGGCCAAATTCGCGCATTCTCTCATATACTGCCATGAGCATGGTATTTACCAAACCAAAACCCATGGCTATGAAAACCACAACAAACCATATCAACATATAACCATCAAACATCTGGACATAGGCATTGAGAGCGGGCAGTATTTGATGCCAGCTTTCGGCGAGAAAGCCACTCTCTTTAATTTTACCGTTCAATACGGAAACGAGCTGCTTCAGCTCCGGATCCGCACTGTTGTCTCTCCGTCCCAGGTTGATACTTATTTCGGTCACTCCGTGATCGACTCCAAGCATTTTCTGCAGAGCAGCCAGTGGTACGAAAACGTATGTTTTCTCGGTCTGGGCAAGTTCGGTCCGGTATGTTCCCCTTATCCTGAACGCTTTTGACACATTTTCCAGATCATGGTTCTGACTCATGAGGACAACTTTCCTGCCAATTTTTGCGCTGATGCGATCGAGCAGAGCCTCGCCGACAATTATTCCGTTTGATTCATCGGCGCTGATCATTCTTCCCCGGTATACCGGTCCGCCGATAAAAGAGACCCCGGTCTCATCCTGCGGCACGATACCGACAATGATGACACCGAGATGCTCTCTGCTTGTACTCAGCATACCGTCAACCTTAATACGTTCGGCAATACGGCTGTCGGGCGGAAGCAGAGGCTCTATCTCTGCAACAAGACTGCGGGGATGGTCGATTCTGCTGCTGATTGAAGGGTCAGTGCGGTACCCCGGGTCCTGAATACGTATATGCCCCACCAGGTTGTTGATGGTATTGTCCACCATCCCCTTCATGGTGCCGCGGCTGAGGGCGGAAAGGACAATCATACTGGTAATACCGACGATAACAGCCGTTAAGATGATGGCTGTACGGCGCGGGTTACGCCAGAGATTTCGCCAGGCAATGGAGATATCCATTTTTCACCTTTTTCTTTTTATTCAGCAGGCCCGCATCGCCTCAACCGGGCGCATACGTGGAATTTTCAGGGCCGGTATGAGAGCGGTCATAAAGGCGACAACGGTAATAATTGCCGGGCCGACGGTGACTGACAGTATGGACAGATGAGGATAAATCCGATCCGCTATACCGTACTGGGCCATCATCTCACTGCTTTCACCAAGGCTGATACCAAAACGGGAAAAGAAGAGAGTAACAGTGATGCCAAGAGTGACACCTGTTAAAATGCCGATTGCGGTCATGGTCATCGATTCCAGCAGCATCAGTTTCACCAGTCTCAGTGGCTTTGTGCCTATCGACATCAGTACTCCAAATTCTCTTGTTCTCTCAAAAATTGCCATGAAAAAGGTATTAAGGATGCTGAAGGCAACGACTGTGATGAGGATAGCATACATGATGATTCCTCCCATCAGGTCCAGTTCAATCGACTGTTTAAGGCCCGGAGTCAGCTGATCCCAGGTGAGGACTGCCAGCCCCGCAGTTTCGGGTGTGCCTTTGATTATTTCAGCGATACGGTCAGTATCCGCAAGCTGGTATGCCGTTATCACCAGTCGATGTGCTCCGCCTTCCATGCTGAAGGCTGAATCAAAATCCGTGAAGGGGATCTGCATTGTGGTGCGATCAAATTCATCAATTCCTGTCCGGTAAATGCCACCAATTTTGACAAGAGCAGCTGCCACCGAACCGTCCCGTCCCTGGCCGAGCAGTGTGCATTCTCCACCGATATCTATGCCCAGGCGTTTTGCTGCAAGAACTCCAATGACTGCAACTCCCGAGTCCCCTGTTTGCAGGTATCTCCCTCTGATTATCTGTCTTGGAAGTGAGGATATCCTGGTCTCATCTTGCGGTATGACACCGCTTACCATGATCCCTCTGCTTTTTTTCGGGCCAGCCGCAAGAGCAAAGGATTCCGAGCGGATTCCAGCCGCTTCTACACCGTCAATTGAGGTGACCATCCGCAGTAATTTCTTCGGATTTTTTATCACCTTCCGTACGGCAGGTTTATCCTGGTAGCCCTTCTGCTGGATCTGGAGATGTCCGGTGCTCAGCCGAACTGAAGAGTTGATCATCTCCCTATAGGCACCAAATTGGAAGGAAAGCATGAACACCAGCAGGGACGAGGCAAAGACAATTGCAAGTATAGTCAGGACTGAGCGTCGTGTGTTTCGTCCGATATTGCGCCATGCCAGCAGGAAATCATCCACAATCAGTGTCTCCTGTTTTTCAGGCTGGCAAGAGTGAACAGACGGTCATCAAGATCATCGTCGAAACTGAGTTCGATATATTCCAGCCTGGTGTAGTGATCCTTTTCATCTACTCTTCGCATAGTCCATATTTTCGGAAAGAGTCTGCCGCCGAGCGGCTCAATTTCCCCGGCAGTCATCTCCTTTACCATGACCATATCCTCGTCATAGAATGACTGTCGGAGAAGAATTCCGTCTTCACGTATGACCAGATCCTGTTTTCCCCAGACCACCGGTGCATCCTCCAGAGCCAGAGACTCAATGGAGTAGACTGCCAGACCATCGACTATTTTTTTCTCTCTGACCGTATGGCTGTAATCATCGAGCATACTGTCCGATTTGGCCAGGTCATCATTGGAAAAGTCGGATCCCATCCATGACTGACTCATCATTGACGGCGGTAATTTGATAACCCGATTGATCTTCGGGTTGTAGCTCCACATCTGGCGTCCTTTTTTCAGGCTGCCGTTACCGGCATCTTTGGCTGGCTTTTCAACAAAAAAAAGCCCATTTTTCCTTCCTTTAGTCCAGCCTTTTATAATTACTTTTCTTTGAAAATCAGGACGATGGATGGTCATGGAAAAACGGGAAATGGAGCTTACACCGCGCCAGTAATCGAGAGCTTTTTCGACAATAGCCCGGCCGTTATTGAGAGGATCTTCTTCAGCACCTGCCGCGCAGGAATAAAAAATGAGAAGAAAACCGGCCAGCATCGCGGTGATCCATTTCCCTGAATAATTTAACATCGCTGTTTTTCAATATGCATCGGGTTTCTCCAGATGGAGGTTTATCCTAGAATCGACTGCAGCGGGATATTTTTGTGGAGGAAAAAAGAAAAAAACGTTCAAATCTACTGATTATGCATAACAGATAACTGCTGTGAGAACAATGTCATATTTTTCTTCTGTCCCGGAACTACTATTTGTTGATTTTATGCTGAAAATGTTTATTCCTATTTGCTAATGGTTTTCTTTGCCAGGTAATCTGCAGTTAACGTTGATTTTGTTAATTTACTATTCTATTTAGGCTCTTACTCCGTAAAAGCTGTAATAAAAAACAGGTTAGCACCCTTAAAAAGCAGGGCATAAACTCTGATTCCGGGGAAGTGAGGGAAGTATTCAGCCGTTAAAATAGGTATATACCTCCAAGGTACTTACTTGCAGATTGTCTGCGATAAATGCTGTTCAGTGTGGATTCTTTTAGCGGGAATTGAGATTTTTTACAAATTTATCAACAAATAAAGGCAGGAGTGAAACGATGATCAGGAAAGTACTTGTTGTGATGGCAGGATTGGCGATGCTGGGAATGGTTGGCTGCAATAATGATAAACCTAAAACGGTGACAGAAAAGGCCAAAGAGGCTGTTCATGATGCCGTCGAGTCCACTGAAGAAGTTGCCCATGATGCGGGAGTTGCTACAAAGGAAGCGGTTCATGATGCTTCAGAGGCGACCAAAGAGGCAGCCCATGACGCAAAGAAGGCTGTGGAGTAGGCAGGAATGATGCTGGCTGGAGTTTCTTCTCTACTGTCGATATACAAAAAACATAGTAAATACAACGGTTTTCATTGGTTCATGTTCTGTCCGGTGATTCCCTGTTGACAGTAGAGAACACCCGGCTTTTATTTGATTATCACTGAACTTCAGCTGTCGGCAGGCTACGTCTTCTTATGCAGTTGACAGCAAGGATTGCCGGTATCCTGCTGCAACACTGCGGTTCAAGGAGATTACCAAATAATGAAGCTGAGGTTCAGCGGTAACCAGGTTCTCTTATACAGCCGACCCCGTAAAATAAGGGCTCTGCCGCACTTCCCCCCGATATACAGTAAGATCATGGGTATCAAAGGCCATCATGGCCCCGTCTGCGCCAAAACGGGTCAGGTCGTATTGGCAGAGAAACATTCTATTATTGCCGGTTAATACCTGATTGGTCTTGCTTTCAAGCCTGTTAATCTGCTCCAGATCCCATCCCTTTTCAATAGCCCAGACCATGTCACCGAGAAGTCTGAACCCTTTTCCATGTGGACACCTCGCCATGATATCGGTCATAAATCGGAGCTGTTCATGAAAACTGGATTGTCCGTTGCTGACGACAATCAGGCCGGTCCTCCTGAGTCTGTTCACAGGGAAACCGAGGTCGTTGAGATTTGCAAGAATCTGAGATGATCTTTCCTCTGTGGAGACAATCAGTATAGATTCCCCGCGGGAAAGCCCACTCTGTAAAAAGGCGCTCCCTTCCATCACACTCTCGTCAGGATCCTTATAAAAATGAGCGATATGGGAAGAATCTTTCACTGCAGCATTGCTGATTCCAAGAGGTACACCCTTCTCATCAGGCCGGAGGAGATTTTCCAGCTCCCGGCGGATAAATCTGCGCTCATTTTTCCCACCCAGCCGATAACATTTCAGTTTGCCGGTATTAGTCCAGCGTCTGAGAGACATCTCTGAGACATTTAAAAAAGCGGCTGCTTCCTTGATGGTGAGTAATTTTTCCATACACTTTTCCCTCACATTGTGGTATGCAATGATTATCTATCCTATACTTTATTGAACATATCGTCAATTGCAATGTTGATCAGGAGCGGGTGGTAGTGGCCTTCAACTCCCTGGCGGGAGGTTCATTTTATGGCCTTTTAGCGTGAGAAATAATTATTATCGGAATAAAGTTTTTCTTTCTTTGCTCTCTACTACAATGAAGTAGCCTGATATTTTCTCTGTGGAAGGATTTTTATTTAACAACGGCAACCGATCATAAAATATAAGGAGCTGTTCAAGGAACATGCAAAAGCCTGATAAGTTCTTTGCTTTTTTATCCACCCGCAATCCCCGGAACATTTCCTTCCGTTTATCAGCTTTTACCAGGGACACGACATAAAAGCATCGTATGGGATGATGATCTGGAACAACCGGTTGATTTTCATTCGGTCTTTTTTCTTCCCTATGATCATCTGGGGCTGACAAAAAGTACCACCTTTCGTGATAATGTACTCTTCTAACAGCCTTCAGCCTAAACAACCTGTTTTTTTGACAGCTTTTATGGAGTAAGGCACTAAACAACAAAACAATACAGGGAGGAAGTTACAATGCGGTTAACAGATGAGCTTGACAGGCAGCGTGAGGAGTTTCTGGCCAATGCTCCAGCGGAGATCATTGAACAGCTGGGGGATGCCATGGAGCAGCTGCGAAGCAGCGGAATTGAAGGGAGTGCCATTCAGCCTGGTGAAAAGGCACCGGCCATAATTCTCACGGATACTGATAACAACACGGTGGAGCTTTATGACGCTCTCAGGACCGGGCCGGTTATTCTAAAATTTTTTAGAGGTCACTGGTGACCTTATTGCAACCTGGAGCTGCAGGCCATGCAGCGCTCGCTGGATGATTTTCGGAAACACAAAGGCCGGCTTATTGCAATTTCCCCTCTGGTCATGGAGAATGCCGCTGCTTTGAAGGAAAAACTTGCCCTTACGTTCCCGATGACGATTGACCCCGGCAACCGGGCCGCACGTGAATTCGGCCTGGTCTACACCCTTGCAGATGCAATAAGGCCCGTTTATGAGGGCTTTGGTATAAATATTCCCGAGGCGAATGGTGATAACAGTTTCGAGTTGCCGGTCCCGGCGACATATATCATAGACGTCGACGGAATTGTCAGGCTCGCCTATATCAATGCAGACCATACAAGAAGGCTTGACCCTGAGGATATCATAGCAGCGCTTGAAAACCTCGGATGATAATTTGTTATCTGCCTTTTGCTCTCTCAGTTGGTGGGAGAGTATCCTAATCATAACAGGAGAAATTATGAAAACTTCAATGTACGCAATTTTCTGTACCCTCTGCCTTACCTTTATGGCTGCAACAGCATTTGCCGAGATGCCTGCACCCGACGGCAAGGCACTTTGGAAATATATTTCCAAAGAATCCCCGTATACGGGGTGGGCATACTGGGATGATCACCAGGGACTTCAGAAAGGAAATGCGCCCCATGCCCCCCAGCACAAGGTGTTTGTCAACAAGACCGGGACAGCCGCGGGAAAAGCAGCAGCTGAATTTGACACCATTGTAGTCAAAGAGAATATCGGCAATGACAATAAATTAAAAGCGCTGACCGTCATGTACAAGGTGGAGGGATACAATCCCAAAAAAGGTGACTGGTTCTGGGCCAAATACAGTCCGGAAGGCAAAGTGGCGAAAGCAGGCAAGGTCAAAGGGTGTATAAGTTGCCATGATTCTGTGGAGGACAATGACTTTATCTATGTTCATGAATTCAAATGATGATAGAGAAAAGATGAATTCATCCCGACACTGAAACAGTGGCATGATCAGTGTCGGTTCTCAGTCAGAACAATCACCCTTTCGGGCAAGCTGTTTTTCCAGCATTATTTTCAGAATGGTTTTATCTGTTTCAACCATTCCGTCATGACTCAGTTCTCCCATGTTCTGAATAGTTTTCCGGGTGGAACAGCCGATAATACCATCAGTATCCTTGACATTTACGCCCTGCAGTGAAAAGAGTGCGGCCTGGACAGCGGCACCTGCTGCGGTATTGAGTTTGATTGCACAGCCGGCCTTTGCTCCGTCGCAGATGACACCGGCCAGATCTTCCAGGATATTTTTGATCGCCCCCTCCATATGGTTTACGTCCCCGCCAATGAGGTAGGTGATACCTGCGGTGGCACCCGCCCCTGCGGCAACAGAGCAGCCGCAGACAGCTGATAACCTGCCGGTATGTGCCTTAACGTAAGCGGTGATAATGTGACTGAGGCCAATGGCCTTGAGAAGAGTTTCCCGGTCATGGTTTACGAAGTCTTTTACAGCCCAGATCGGCAGGATGGCGGTGAGGCCATGATTCCCGCTTCCGGCTGAACTCATGGCCGGTAGATTTACGCCTCCCATACGCGCGTCAGCGGCGGCGGAAGTGAGCCTTTTTGCTGATGTGAACATATCGTTCACCAGCAGTTTCTGCTTCAGCAGGCGATCAATCGCCTTGCCTATTCCCAGTCCGGTACCATACTTAAGACCGTGCTCCGCCAGGGCAAGATTGTGGGTTACACCCTCCTCGAGAAAGTCCAGATCCTCACTGTCGAGATTCTCGGCCAGCTCCAGAATATCGGTAAGAGAGAGCTCTCTCAGCCAGGTCTCAAGTGCTGCCAGGGGATGTGGACCTCCCTTTTTCCCTGTTGTTGAGAGAAGGGGAGAATTTTCGATCTCTTTTCCATTCAGTTTGAGGCTGATTATATTGCTGTGCAGTTCGACAATAAGCGATTCAGCAATGTTTTCTCCGGCTGTTATCACGGTTTTAACGTAGAGTCCGGACTCTTCACGCAGATTGACAGTAACAGCACCCGCCTCCAGAAGTTGGGTGGCCTGTTTTATTGTATGGTCATCAAGGCTTGCAAGCACCTCCAGTCCACGGTCGGGGTCGCCCCCGTATGCTCCAAGAGCTGAGGCAGTATCCAGTCCCTGCCTGTCGCCGCTCCCCGGAATTATAACAGCCATGCCGTTTTTATAGATATTCGGGTCGATCCAGATTTCAATTGTATCAATCTGTTTGTCCGGCAGAATAGACGCGGCAGCTGCGGCACCAAGGGCAATTGCAACAGGTTCAGTACACCCCAAAGCAAGAGTGACCTCCATGCTCAGGATATCTTTAACCGTGAATCTCATAGAATTTTTCTCCGTATTTTGGTGGTCCGGCTTATCTGGTCAGAATAAATTCTATTTCGATATTGGACCCAAGGGGCAGGGCAGCAACCTGTACTGTCGAGCGGGCAGGCGGTGCCTCCGGGAAGTGCTCACCATAGGCACTGTTCACTGCCTGGAAATCAGCAAGGTCTGTTAAAAAGATGGTTGTTTTCACAACATTGGCCAAATCTGTTCCGGCAGCTTTGGCGATCTCTCCGGCGTTGTTGATGATCTGGTGGGTTCTCGCATCAATTGTTCCTTCAACCATTTTGCCGTCTGCCGGGTCGATGGGCAGCTGGCCGGATATAAAGAGAAGAGTGTCTGTTGCAATTGCCTGGGAATAGGGACCGATTGCCCCTGGTGCCTGATCTGTAGC
>JAFDME010000006.1 GCA_019306075.1 Deltaproteobacteria bacterium
ATGATAAAGGAAATAGTGGAGGTAGAGGGAACAGCGGCAAAAGTAAATAAATTCTGACGATATCAGCCGGACTGTTAATCGGTGATGCAGACACCGATTAACAGTCTGATATTCCATCTACTTCACACCCGGAGAATATTCCCCCGGATCACACCGTCATAGAATAAAAAAGACGACCCCTGCCGGCTGCAGAACTCTCTCAGCACCCATCCGGCCCACTCCTGCTGAACACTCCGGTTCAATGTGGAAAAGAGTGATTCCCACCCTTATAAAATTGCAAAAACAGATCTGAAGGAGTAGCATCCTCATTTCCGGAGGGGATGGCTTATAGCCAGAGAGATTTTCTTTTTTATTTTGTCTGCAGGTGATCACTTGGTTTTCAGTTCTATACTCTTTTTAACACTTTTCCTGCCTGTCACTTTACTTGTCTACTACCTGGTCGGCAGATGGTTCCGAAATATTACCCTGCTCATTGCCAGCCTGTTTTTTTATGCATGGGGAGAAGGAGCATATGTGCTCCTGATGCTTGCTTCAATTGCAATCAATTATTTTATTGGCCTTCAGCTCACTGCCCAGACAGACCCGGGACGGAGAAAAATCATAATAACAGCCGGAGTTACTGTTAACCTGATCGGCCTTATTGCTTTTAAGTACACCAACTGGTTAGTTGAAACACTGGCAGATATACTGCCCGGAATAAGCAGTTCCCAGATACTTGAGGAACAGATACACCTTCCCATCGGTATCTCTTTTTTTACCTTTCAGGCCATTTCCTATATTATTGATGTGTATCGAAAGGAGAGTAAATCCCAGAGAAACTTCTTTCATCTCGGCCTTTATATTGCCTCTTTTCCCCAACTCATAGCGGGCCCCATAGTCAGGTACCATGACGTCGCCCGACAGATAGCAGGACGGGTACATAGCTTCCCCCTGTTTGCCAGCGGCGTTGAACGGTTTATTCTTGGTTTGAGCAAAAAAGTGCTCATTGCAAATCCCATGGCCTCGATGGCAGACAGGATTTTTGCCTTTGACTACCTGCATCTTTCCCCCGGCATCGCCTGGCTTGGAATTTCCTGTTACACCCTGCAGATCTATTTTGATTTTTCAGGCTATTCCGACATGGCCATCGGTCTTGGCAGAATGTTCGGCTTTCGTTTTCTGGAAAACTTCAACTACCCGTATATCTCAAAATCAATCCAGGAATTCTGGCGCAGGTGGCATATATCACTGTCCCGCTGGTTTAGAGACTATCTTTATATTCCTCTTGGAGGTAACCGCAAAGGGACAAAGAGAACATATGCAAACCTCTTTATAGTGTTTCTCCTCTGCGGCCTCTGGCACGGAGCCAGCTGGAATTTTGTTTTATGGGGTGTAATCCACGGCACATTTCTCATTCTTGAACGAAAGTTCCTGAAGATGTGGCTGGACGCCTCTCATAGAATAATTTGTCACTGCTACACACTGCTGGTTGTCACTCATGCCTGGGTCTTTTTTAGAGTGGAAGATTTCTCAGATGCCCGTGATTATCTCGCGGCCATGTATGGCATGGCAGATAAAGTGCAAACAGGACCAATGATCTATACAGCGATTGACACACTTTTTATCACCTCATTAGCAGCCGGAGTTCTTTTCTCCATGCCGGTTGTCGGATCACTGCAAGAAAGGTTTGAAACAGTATGGGCAGAGGGAGGGACAGCGACAATCATACGAAGTGCTGCTCTTCTTTCTCTTCTCCTCATCTCTTTTTCATTTCTTGCGGTAAATTCCTATAACCCTTTTATTTATTTTAGATTTTAGCCCGACAAGTCGGAAAACTTTTTAGTTACGCTGGATAAGTTCCTTAGATATATATGCAACCATATGATTTCAAATATATTACTCAGTTTCTTATTTTTTTTGACAGCTTTTATGGAGTAAAGCACTAACAGATGAAGAACAGATCCCTTCCGGCAGCTTTTTTTTCTATCTGCTTCGTGACACTCATATCTATTCCTCTGATCGCATCTCTACTGACCAGAGATGAACAGCTATCAAAGGCAGAAAAAAGGCGCCTTGCAGCGCTGCCGGCAGTATCGTTTTCAAAAAGCTTTTTTCAGGATTTTCCTGTTGAATTTGAAAAATATTATAATGATCACTTTGGCTTTCGGAACCGAATTGTCAGACTGCACAATTATGCTGTCTGCTCAATTTTCAGAGTATCCCCTTCTGATTCGGTCACTGTTGGCAGGGATAACTGGTATTTTTTCAATGTTGGAGCGCTCCGTGATTATTTTGGTCTGACACAATACAAAGAACAGAGACTTGCAAAATTTGGCCAGGTCCTTGAAGACAGGAAAACCTGGCTTAATTCTCTGGGAATTCACTACCTTTTCCTGCCTGTTCCTAACAAATCATCTATCTACGGTGAATATCTTCCCCGTAGAGTTACAAAAAACGCGGGTCGTACAAAGTATGAACAGATCACATCATATTTAAAAAACAGAAGCCATTTTGACAGCTGGCTCGACAGCGGAACAATTCTCACAAAAAAAAAGAACGACCTGCAGGTCTACTTCCGGACCGACAGCCACTGGAACCATGACGGTGTCTATTTCGTCTACAGGGGGATCATAGAGCGTCTTGCCGGATGGCTGCCGGGAATCTCCCCCCTGGAAATGACAAAAGAGAAGAAATGGATAGAAGATTTTTCCGGAGATCTGTCCATTTTGATGAATTTACGTGGACTTATTACGGAAAAAGCCCCGGCTAAAAATTTCCAGCCTCAATGCGATCCGGGTAATTTAACCAGGCTGAAATGGATGCTGCAATGGGATCAATATAAAGATGTCCCCAAACATCGCTTACCCGTTGAAAATGGATGTGATGACAAGCAATACACCGCACTTGTTATACACGATTCTTTCGGAAATTTTCTTCGCCCTCTTCTCTCTCAGAACTTCAAGAGGACAATCTATGTCAATTTTTTTAACTTTGAACGGATTAAGCCACTGATAGAGCGGGAAATGATTGATGTTGTAATCGATGAGAGAGTTTCCAGAAATCTGCAGAAAGCTCTTAAATTCGATGAACAGCTGGAACAGACGGTTATAAAGACTAAATTCAGTCATCTGCCCGGCACGTTAATGGAATTTAACAGAAACACCTGCAGCACCTATACTGACAGCACTCTATGCGCAACCGGTCCAGAGACAACAGAGCCATTTCCACTGAACATCAAAAAAGGCGAACTCTTTCTTCCCCTGACCTTTGATGAGAAAGAGGGCGATGAACCGATTGTCATTGAGATCGATATAACGAGTGAGCAGGCCACTGCCCTCTCCGTTTTTTATCTGACCAGAGGAGTTGATCAGTTTACTGACAGACAGATGGAAAAACGCCATATAACAGCAGGTCGGCAGAAAATTTATTTTCGTATCCTGTCATCTGAAACAATCGGCAGAATACGGATACAGCCTGAAACAGCAGGCAGCTATAAAATAAATTCAATTACAGTAAAAAGAGAACAGACTGCCACCTCAACCGGTGAGAGGAAAAGTACGGGTTATGAGGTCACCACGGCGAGCATTTTTGCAATAGACTCCCCCGTGCCGTGAAATGTATGGGGCTTTGTGGAGTCAAGATAAGCGCTGTCTCCCCGTTCGAGACTGTGGATTGTGCCATCGTAGTAGAGCTCAATACTTCCCTCAAGTATCAGGACAAATTCCTGACCATCATGGCAGATCGGTGCACCTCTCTGCACCGCAGGATCAAACGTCAGCAGAAAAGGCTCCATGATATGGCCCACAGTTCCAGGCCTGGTAAGAGAGGCATACCCGTAGCTCTGATCTGTATTTCCCTGGCCTCCTGAAAGAGATTCACCGGCGCGACAGATGGTTATGGCCTCGGAAACGGTGCCGCCGCCATGGAACATCCCCTCCACCTTTGAACCAAGAACCCGTGATAATTTAATAACTACCCCGATAGGAGCAACCGCATCACCACTTTCATAGGCCTTAAGCCTCTCAAGCTCTACGCCGGCAAGGCTGCTGACCTTTTCCGGAGTGAGTCCCTGGGCCTCCCTCAATTTCCGAATGCGTTCTCCAACATATTTACGCATATTCCCTCCGTTTTTCCTGCTCTGTTAAAACCATTTCTGACAAACTCGTAAAAACTAAAATTTCAAATGGGTAAGTAAAAAGATTCATACACGAGGCGCGTAAATTTCCTATCATTCCTCTTTATTCCATAAAACGCCTGGCCGGCACAATACGTCCGCTGAGAGACCTTAATCCGTGCCAGTATCTGTCAATCTCAGGCCTGAGAGTAGCCTCAGTCATCCCGGATTTCCTGAAACGACGCTGCAGAGAAAGATACATACCGAGGGCTTCATCGGAAAAATCAGGCTCAACATTGATGACATATCGATCACCATGGAACACCTCGTAGACCGGAAAAAGTCCGGATCGGACTGCGAGACGCACCAACTCAATACCCATGGCAGGTTCTGATTTCCAGCCGGTAGGACATGGCGACAGAATATGCAGAAACCTGAAACCGCTGGTATCAAGCGCCTTACGCATCTTGCGCAACCCATCATCGGCGTGAGCCAGAGACACCGTTGCTGCATAGGGAATTCTGTGTGCTGCCATAATGGCAACGATATCTTTTTTAATCTCCTTTTTCCCCTTCGGGGTGCTCATGGTGCTTGCTCCAGCAGGTGTTGCCGATGACCGCTGCCCCCCGGTATTGCCGTAAATCTCATTGTCATAACAGATATAAAGAATATTCTCGTCCCGTTCAGCCGCAGCTGAGAGTGTGGCAAGACCGATATCATATGTGCCGCCGTCGCCGGCAAGGCAGATCACCCTGGTATCTTCATTGTTGAGTCTTGCTACACTGGCAATTCCTGTGGCAACAGATGCCGCCGAGGCAAAAGTTGTGAGAATCATCGGCACATCAAAGGTGCTCTGCGGATAATTACCGGCAGTAATTGCACCGCAGCACGCCGGAATGACAAGTTTAACCTCCCTCTCTGCGATGGCATGTCCCAGCAGCTGAAGAATATTAGACATGCCGCAGCCGCCACAGTTCAGATTTCCTGACCTGAGAAAGGGGGTGGAGCGGTCCAGTTCTGTCTGGATCATGCCTCCCAGCATCGGTTCGTTCATAACAGTTCCTCCATAATGACCGGCGCGGCAGATACCGAACGATGTTTCAGCTCGGCGACAATATCTCTGATATGCCCGGGACGCACATCACCACCGCCAATCCCGGCAATATAGTTTTGAACCACGGCACCTGGTTCTGCCAGTCCTCTTAATTCCCCCCATAATATGCCGCCAAAGCCAAGACTGATATCCCGGTCGATAACAGCGACAAACATTTTCCCCCGGAGCAGGGATCGCAGCCGGTCTGCAGGAAAGGGTCGAAACATACGAACCCGGAGAGAACCCGCCTTTACCCCCTGCTGCCGCAGTTTATCCACAGCCTGTTCTGCTGTAGCTCCAATTGTCCCCATGGAAATAATTACCGTCTCGGCATCCTCGAGCCGGTAGGCAACAACAGGTTCTGCAGGCCGCCTGTTAAAAATCTGTTCAAAGGAATCCTGAACAGTTTTATATACTTTTTCAGCACCCAGTAGAGCATTATGATGCTGCGCCCGGTGCGCAGCGACCTGGGAAGACAGTTCAATCTGTCCAAGAGCATGAGGTATCCGGCCAAGCTGATGAGGTATACTTGTCGGCGGCAGGAACCGGTCCACCTCCTTCTGCTCAGGCACCTTGGTCTGGGCAATGGTGTGGGACAGGGTAAAACCATCCATACAGATCATAAAAGGAGTAAGTACCTGTGGGTCTTCGGCCAGTCTGAAGGCGCAGAGTACGGTGTCAAATACTTCCTGATTATCAGCGCAGTAAAACTGAATCCAGCCCGAGTCCCTCATCATCAGGGAATCGCCATGGTCGGCCCAGATATTCCATGGCGGGCCCATGGTGCGGTTGGCCACAACCATCACTACCGGCAGGCGCAGGCTGGCGGCAGTGATACAGTTTTCCGCCATATAGGCCAGACCATTTGAGGAGGTGGTGGTAAATGTGCGTGCACCCGTCGCCGCTCCACCAATACAGACCCCCATCGCACTGTGCTCGCTCTCCACCCGTACAACCCTGCTCTTTTCAATCTCCTGGGCGCAAAGATACTCCATACACTCGGTTGCAGGCGTAATCGGATAAACCCCGCTGCAGAAGCCACGTCCGGTTCGGTTAGCCCGTCCGGCAAGGGTTGCCGACAGGGCAGCAGCCTGATTGGCGCTGATCAACTCTACTGGCATAATGAACTCCTCTTATTTCTCGTGCATTTCCATGGCCCGTCGGGGACATTCCACTACACATATCCCGCACCCCTTACAATAGGCCTCATCAATCCGGTATCCGGTCTCAGTCCGGTAAATCACCCCGTCGGGACAATAGACAAGACAGGTGTCACAAAAAGTACATCGGCCGCAGGAGAAACAGCGTTCCGCCTCCTCCTGCCCGGACAAACCAAGATTGACTTCTTCAAAATTATTCTGGTAACTGCTCACACTCCTGTGACGATCACTGTGGGGAGGAATGACAGGGAAATGAGAGAAACGAATATGAGCAGGAGCTACCACGGATTTATACACTTTTTCAGCATAACCGGCAGCTGGACTGGTATCAATATCCGCCAGGGCGGAATAGGCTGTCATGCGGCCATGACCAATTGCATGAGCAACCGTACCATCACCGGTCCTGCAGTCACCTGCAAACCAGACATTAAGAGGGTTTTCCTCCTCCCACGCACGTGCCTCTTCAATCCTCCACGAATCGGGAAGCAGATTCAGCTTCCTGTCCTGTCCCAGGGCGAGCAGCACGGTATTGCAGTCAAGTTCAAACGTCCGGTCGGTTATAACCGGAGTCCGTCTGCCGTCCTTTCCGGGAGGACCCGGATCCACCTCCGCCAGAACAACGCCACAAACAGTTTTGTTGCCAACAAAACCAACGGGCTGCCGCCAGGTCAATACCTGTACCCCTTCACGACAGGCTTCCTCAACTTCTTCTGCAATGGCGGGCATCTCCTCCCGGCTCCGTCGATAGATCAGCTTAACAGATGAGGCTCCTGAGCGGAGAGCACTGCGGGCACAGTCAATGGCTGTATTGCCACCCCCAACGACAAGAACAGTGCCGCCGAGTTGTCTGATCGACTCTTTACTCCCGGCCAGATAATCAAGACCCTGCTCAACTCCTCCAAGATCCTCGCCGGCCACGCCAATAGCATAGGCATCACCGAATCCCTTACAGACGATCACACCATCATATTCATCATGCAGTTTCAACAGACCCGCCCTGTCAAGAGGATGATTGTACCTGAAAGTTACACCGAGGGCGATAATTCGATCGAGATCGCGATGCAACATATCGTCAGGCAACCGGTAGCGAGGAATGCCATAGCGGAGCACGCCTCCAGCCATTGCCATTTTCTCATAAACAACTACCCGATGTCCTTCAAGAGTGAGATGATAGGCAGCACTCAATCCCGCAGGGCCGCTGCCGACAACTGCAAAATCCTTCTTCAGGAGTGGCTGCTTTTTCTCCAGCTGCACTTGTGCACGACCGGAAATCCAGCGTTCAAGACTGCGGATATTAACGGCACCGTCCAGGAATTTACGGTTACACTCGGTCATGCATGGAGCGGGGCAAACCCGGCCGCAGACCGACGGCAGAGGCTGGGTTTTCAGGAGTACTTCTGCAGCAGCTTCAGGACCATCATTTTTCAGCGCCTGAATAAAACCAACTACATCATTACCGGCCGGACACGCCCGGTTGCAGGGAGCTTCATATTCCTGATAAGACGGGGTCTGAGAGCTCCAGGTGCCGGTCTGAAGCGTGGTTGGTATATCCAGACAGTGCTCCGTCTGAGGCAGAACCGGAGGGATTGGTACCTGCACCGGAGCAATCGGATTGCCCTTACCGCCTGGTTGCCGAACCGGCAGGATCACTACTGAATCATATGCCTCATGGGCAGCTGCCAGGTCATCAGAAAGACCAAGGGAACTATAGACATACTCAACCGCCGCCATCGGCAAATCCAGCATTCTGGCATAAGATCCGACAATTGTCGTATTAATAATAACAACCGCACTGGTACCAATGCCATGCTCCCGGGCAATGGCAGTAGCATCTATCACTCCAAGCTTAAAAGAAGGAAACTGATCGGCGAGCGACTCGGCAGAGTCGGTACTGTTAACCAGAAGAACTGAGCCGGAACTGACCCCCTCGAGGACAAGAGGCCCAAGAAGACCGGAGTCAAGAACCAGCAGATGATCTGGATGGTATACTTTATTGCGATTTTTGATAGGTAGATGATCCACCCGGGTAAAGGCTCGCACCGGCGCTCCGGAACGTTCGGCACCGTAATCACCAAAAGTCTGAACATATAATCCTGTCCGGGCATATACTGCAGCGATCAGTTTGGCACAGGTAACCCCGCCCTGCCCGCCCCGGCCATGAACCCTGATTTCCAGCGGCATCTGTATCGTTCCATGGAGACCTGCCGCTGAATCTTCTTCAGCGTGAACTCCTTCTGCTCTTCGTTTTTCCATAGCCCCCTCCGGTCATTTTTTCTGCTGTCTACTATAACCATTTTCGGGGCTTTCGTGAAGAATAATTCCGGAGAAACATGAGAAATTACCAGCAGCTGCGAAACTGAGTAAGAGTACAGATAAAGTGAAAAACAGAGCAATTTGCAAGGTGACTCTTAAAGGAACAACGGGATGATATCACCTTTAGAAAAAATCAGCACTGGTGCAGACGACGCCATCATAGGGGATAAAAATCAGTTTTCGCTGACCAAGTACCGGCTGCCTGCGATCGTACTCCTCCACGGAAAGAGTAAGTGCCAGCCGTACGCCCGCATCCATCCCGATCCGAATCCCGCCCCTGTCCTGAGCCAGATCCATGATCTGCCCATAAAGATAATTCCCATGAGTCAGATCTTTATCATCCGGATCCAGCACTATTAATTTCGGATCTATATGCAATTTTGCACTATCGTTACATGAGGAGACTCTCTCTGCGGGCAGCAGCAGAGAGATCTGCTCAGTAAGCCGGCAGAGAGTTTTGTCATCTTTTTGAGGCATAAGGGCCACTCTGAAAATATTCTCGCCGGCCAGATCAGACAGAGAACCATGCTGCAGCAGCAGAGTATGATCAGCCAGCCTCTGTCCCTGTGAAAGGTAATGAGTGGAAAAAATGATCGATGTCTTTTCCTCTCTGTTGATCTGCTCCAGACTATGCAGGATACTTTCCTGATTTTCCCCATCGACATTGGCAGTTGGCTCATCGCAGAGAAGAACGTCGGGACGCAGGACCAGTGCCCGCGCAAGGGCAACACGTTTAACCTCACCTCCTGACAGTCCCCGACTGTCAAAGTCCCTGAACTTCTCCATCCCCACCAGTTCCAGCATTTTCTCCACCCGCCTTTTACGCTGTACTGCAGGAACCTTTCGAATTCTCAGACCAAATTCAACATTCTTCCAGACCGTACCTGTAAAAAGAATGGGAGTCTGATCAAGCATCACCACACGGCGACGCAGAGTGTGCAGATGTTTTTCACCAAACCTGACCGGCTGACCGGAAAAACTGAGATCACCACTGCTTGGTTTATCAAGAAAAGCAAGAATTTTGAGCAGACTGGTTTTACCTGCCCCGTTGGGACCAATAAGAGTATAAATCGCATTCGGAGCGATTTCCAGAAAATCGATATCCAGGACGATCCTGTCGCCGTAAACCCGCTGCAGTCTCTCAAGTTTATAGAGCATCGCTACCCGTCTTCCCCTGGAAAAAGTGAAACAGCATATTAATACCGAAGGCAAAGGTCATAAGGGTAATTCCCAGGGCCACCGCCAGCACGAATTCTCCTTTATCATACTCAAGGGCCATAGCGGTCGTCATGGTTCGTGTAAAGCCCCTGGCATTTCCGCCCAGCATCATGCTTATCCCAACCTCGGCAATAACCCGGCCATAAGCTGCGATAACTGCAGCAAAAATTCCATATCTGGCCTCCTTCATTATGACCAGAGCCATCTGGAACCTGTTTGCCCCCAGGGTGAGAGCTGTCACCCTGTAGCGTGAATCAATCCTGTTGACTGCCGCAATGGTAAGCGTCATAATCACAGGGACAATCAGAATAACCTGGCCGATAATAATGGCTTTTTGCGTATAAAGAAGATCAAAGGAACCAAAAATTCCGCGCCGGGAAATAAAAGAATAGACAAAGAGGCCGATAACAACAGTGGGCAGAGCAAGAAGGGTATTCAGACAGGTCAGAAGGAATCTTTTGCCGGGGAAAACTGAATAGGCAACGATAAAACCGGCTGGAATGCCGACAAATGATGCGATGAGTGTGGCCCCGAAACTTACCTTCAGCGACACACCGACTATTTCCAAAAGTTCCGGATCAAATGAAAATAAAAGGAGAAAAGCCGACTGAACACTGTCTAAAAGCAAAGTAACACCTTACTCCTGAAAATCGATTATAAATAACCGGAGAATCAATTCAATTTTATCCTGATTACCACGCAAACTCAGCTGCCGGCATGCGTCTTTCTTCTGATTTAGCTGGCAGCAAGTGTTGCAGCAGTGTGCCGACAAACAATCCCGCAGCGAGGCACGAGCGTAGACGTTTGCCGGTGCCCTGCTGTAACTCTGCGGGTTATGGAGACTACCGGGTAATGGAGCTGTGGTTCAGTTGTAATCAACATATTTATTATGTTAAATCAATATATTATCTGGGCTGCAGCCCATCAGAAAAGATCTCTCAGTCTTTTGTTTTTCCTAACAACCTTCAGCCTATTAACCCGGGCTGCGATCATCGCCCGCTATAGAATATTTCTGATAACTGGTAAAATACTATATAGCATCAGGATAAAAAAGCTGTTTTCCCTCCAGTCGATAATCGTTGATCATTTTCTGACCTTTTGCAGAAATAATCCAGTTAACAAACTTCATGGCAAGGTCGTTTTTTACATCGGGGTATTTTTCAGGATTAACAGGAATTATACCGTAAGGATTGGCGAGCTCTGCGCCACCCTGGCAGAGTAGTTCAAGTTCTATCGCTGGAACCTTGCCATATTTGTATTTAATGTAGGTTCCACGATCCGACATGGTATATGCCTGCTTCTCATCGGCAAAAGTTATGGTTTTGCCCATCCCCTGACCAATGGAAAAATACCAGCCGGAAGACTCGGCAGGCATTTTAAAAGAGACTTCCTTCTTTTTGCCCTTTTTCATGATAATCTGCGTTTTATCAACAATTTTGACACCGGATTTCTGCCAGAGAAACTGTTCTTTGGTATGGGTACCGCTGTCATCTCCACGAGAGATAAACGACTGTCTTGCTGCAGCAATTCCGGCAAGAGCACCGCCTCCGTCAGACATGCCCTTTATTCCCGCAGGATCAGCAGCAGAACCGATAATAACAAAATCATTATGCATTACCGCATAGCGTTTTGTTCCCCAGCCATCCGCTACGAACTTTTCTTCACGTCCCTTTGCATGAACAAAGATAACATCCACATTTCCATCCCGACCGTCACGAATGGCGGCCCCGGTCCCCTTTGCAATGACCTTTACCTTTATACCTGTCTCCTTTTCAAAGGCAGGCAGCAGCAGATCAAGCAGTCCGGAAGACTGGGTACTTGTAGTCGTTGACATCGTCAGCACCATGTCAGAGGCGATAACGCTCCCTGAGAACAGCCATGCAGCAGACACTATTCCAATTACAACAGTCAATCGTTTCATTCTACTCATCCTCTTGTTTAAAATTGTCGGGAAAAAGCATCTTACCGCAGAGTGAAATATCATATCCTGCGAAAGAATCAGCCAGTGACCGGAATGATTCATCATGCAGCAGAGCAATAAATTTCTGAATTCCTTTCTCAAAAAACCGCTCCCTTGAAATCAGAAGATCAAACCTCTCCCAGCGTAGAGGCAGAAAATCAAGACCAAGAAGACCGGCCACGGCCCGAATGGCCGGAGCAGTATCTACCCGCCCTGAAAAAACCTGCAGAGCGGCATCAAGATGCCGTGAGACTTCGTTTTTATAGCCGGTAATCCGGTCTGATGAGATATCGGATTTTGAGACTTCATAGTCGAGCAGAAGACGGGTTCCTGTACCAACTGGTCTATTGATCATAGAGATGTCATTTCGTGCCAAATCCTTTATCGTCTCAATGCCTTTGGGGTTCCCCTTTTGTACAAGGAGCCCCTGTTCACGCTTGTTGAAATTAACAAACACCGGAGCCTTATCCAACTCCTGATCAGCAAAACCGAAATTGTATTCATTATGCTCATCCTGGAGCAGATGACAGACGCCGATATGGCAAAGCCCTCTTCGTAGACACCTCAGCCCGCCCATACTTCCCAGATTAGCAAAAAATGCAAGCGGGCTTGTATTTTTTGCATGGAACAGGGATAATGTCTGTTGAAACAGCGGGTCATCACTGCCTGCAAAAAGAAGCACACCATCATCAGTTGAGCGGCCTGCGCCGGCCCCCTGATAGTTGAGAATATTTGTTTCCAGCCACTCCTCGACAAGTCTTTTTGGAAACAACCACTTACCGGTGATTTTCGTGGCAGGAAGATCCTTCTCCTTTATCAGGGAGTAAACCATCTTGTCATTTACATGGAGCAGCTTTGCAACTTCTCTGGTTGTTAAAAATTTTATACTTTGTGCTGTTTTCATTTTTTCAGCCTCAGCCTCCATTGTTCAGATAAAATCAGCGGAGTCCCGGACAAAATCTGAGCTTTACCACTGATTAAATACGTCCCCGGGAAAAGTTCCTGATGCGAAGCCGTAGAACAAAGCATAGGGCACGAATACTTAATTGAGTTATAATTTTCAATCTTACAGCATAAAATACCACAAAATAACTAAATATTACCAATACTGACACATTTAAAATGTATCTTGATTGCCATCTAAAATCTCTACCAGCAACCACCCTGAATCTAATTTAACTGGTGCCTGTCCGTAGAAAGTTTAGCGACTACTGTCAGATATATGCATTCAAATGATTCAATATATCAATAAGATTGAACAGAGATGCAAATATATGCTATTATACCCTTATAAATAGAATCCCGGCCGCCTCTGCAGGTCATAACGGAAATGGAGACATCATGAAAGTCAAAGATATTATGGAACCGATCAAAACATGGCTGACCCCGGAAATGACAGTGCGGGAAGCTATTCAGGTTATGAAATCAACCAAACGCATGCACGGTCTGCCGGTAAACGGCATGATTGTGCTTGACGGGGCCATGAACCTTGTTGGGATCGTTTCCAATATGGATATACTCGGAATTATTCTTCCGTCACATGTGTACCTCGACGAACATCACAGCCATATCTCCTGGGAATCAATTCGTGAGGAAAAAACTCTCGCCATACAATCGATCACCGTCGGCAAAATAATGACTGAAGATGTCAGGGTCATTTCCACAAATGAGGCCATTTTACGCTGCGCAGATACCCTGCGGACAGAGAGAATCAGACGACTTCCGGTCACCAGAAGCGACGGGAAAGTGGTAGGAGTTGTATACCTGCGGGATGTCTATAATGCCTTAATATCCCTGCTGACAAACTGACCGGACGAGTCGGGAAACTCACTCGTTACACCGGACAGATAGTTCTGAGGTTTTTCTGCGTTCGCTACCTGGTGGCATAACCGGACAGATTAACCGGCACTTCTGCGCCTTACTCCCTGAAATCCGTCAAACTTAAAATAGAATGATTGAAGTGCAGTATCCTCCTCCCCCGCGGGGTCATACATTTAACCAGAATCGATCCAGAGACCCGCAGCCTCTCATAAAACCGACCAGATCATCCCTGGACGACATACCTGAGATCAATGAAAACAGCCCGATCAAATAACAACTGAAAAATTTCATACGAAAGAGTATGAAACAGACTGAATAAAAACGTAAAAAATGTTTTAACCAAATCATACATTATTTCAGGCCATGACATCATCCCAACTACTCTGTTGCAGGGCAGAACAGTGAAATTTCCAGGATGAGTGGAGAACCGGAAAATGATCGGGGAAGGAGGCTATCAGCAATCCATGAATACTTTGATAAAAAAGAAATTTCACTCTATAGTTGGTGATGACCATTTCCGGGACCGGCCGGAAGATCTGATCAGCTATTCCTATGATGCTTTCACTGTCGAAGCAGCTCCTGACCTGGTTTTGCTGCCCGTCTCCACCACACAAATATCGGAAATCCTGAAACTTGCCTCAGAACACCGGATTCCGGTCACCGCCAGAGGAGCAGGAAGCAGTATCTGCGGAGCACCGGTGCCGATACACGGAGGAATAGTACTCTCAATGACCATGATGAACAAAATTCTGGAAACCAATACAGCAGACCGTTACTGCATAGTAGAACCGGGAGTGATCAACGGCGACCTGCAGGTGGAACTTGCAAAAACCGGATTTTTTTACCCGCCGGATCCGGGGAGCATGGCATTCTCAACCATAGGAGGCAATCTTGCGCAAAATGCGGGAGGGCCCCGATGTCTCAAGTATGGTGTCACTTCCGACTATGTACTCGGGATGGAGGTGGTGCTGGCCAGTGGAGAAGTGATACGTTTTGGCAGCCGTAACGTCAAGGATGTCACAGGATACCGACTCTCCGGCCTGTTCTGCGGTTCTGAGGGAACGCTCGGGATCGTAACCGAAATTACCCTCAAGGTGCTGCCGCAGCCGGAAGCATACCGCACCGTCCTGGCAGTTTTTAATAACCTGGACGATTCTGCAGCAACAGTGTCGGACATTATCGGTGCAGGTATTCTTCCTGCTGCCCTTGAACTGCTAGATAAAGTTCTGATCAATGTTGTGGAGGATGCCAATAACATCGGTCTGCCCCGTGGTGCTGAAGGATTGCTGCTGATAGAGGTCGACGGCAGTGAAGAGCAGGTGGAGAAAGAGCTGGCACTGATCACCGGGAAGGCCCGGAACAATAATGCTGTTGACATTCAGCAGGCCCGAACTCCGGCAGAACGGGAGGCTCTCTGGCGGGCCAGGCGTTCTCTCTACTCCTGTATGGCTCGTTTAAAGCCAAACTGTATTGTTGAAGACGCCACGGTACCCGCCAGCAAACTACCCGAGATGATCCGGGGAATCCGCGCCATTATCAACAAGTACGGATTGCTGGCCGGAATATCTGCCCATGCCGGAGATGGCAATATGCATCCGCTGATCTCCTGCGACATGCGTGACCAGGAAGAAATGGAGCGGGTAGACAAGGCAATTGAAGAAATTTTCAAGCTTGCCATGGCCTGCAACGGGACCCTGTCCGGAGAGCACGGTATTGGCATTGCCAAACGAAAATATCTTTCCATGTCCATTGACGAACCGACCCTCAACTTTATGCACACCTTGAAACATGCTGTGGATCCCCATGGAATCCTCAATCCCGGCAAAGCAATATGAGTGTTGAACCAGCTGTTCTGAACGCCCCTGAAGTCCATCACTGTTCAAAATGTGGTGCCTGTCTGCACGTCTGTCCGGTCTATCTCCAGAAAATGGAGGAGGGGGCAGGCCCCCGTGCCAAGGTGCAGCTCACCAGACATTACACAGAACGGTCCCTGCCAACATCAGAGTATCTGAACAACCTGGTAAATTGCTGCCTGATGTGTGGCAACTGCACAGCAGCCTGTCCCAGTGGTGTACAGCATCAGAGCCTGTTTATGCGTATGCGCAGTTATATGACAACCGACCATGGTGAGGGATGGCATCATAAAGTCATTTATCATTTCTTAAGCCACGAGCAGCAGCTGCGTCTCGCCTCACGTTTTGCCAGACTGGGCCGTAACCATATGCTTAAGTATCTGAGCCGTGAATTCAAAATCGGCAACATTCCAGCAAGGCGGCTACCGGAATGGAATCAGCAGCCTTTTCGCGAACAGACCCCCGAAGAACCGCTGGCTGAAGCTGACTCCCGTGGGACCATCCTCTATTTCACCGGCTGTGGAACCAATTATATATACGACCAGGTCGGCCATGCCCTCTGCCATATTCTGAAGATCATGGGCTTCCGGGTTGAAATCCCCGAATCCCAGGTCTGCTGCGGCCTGCCTCTGTTCATCCATGGCAACCTGAAAAAAGCAGCAAATAATATTACAACCAATGTCAAACTGTTCAACAGAGAGGATATTGTCGCAATTGTCACCGATTGCGCAACCTGCGGCTCGGCTTTGCACAGAGAGTACAGTAACGTTCTCAAAGAGCTGGGACTGGCCACGGAAGCAGCCGAAAAGATGAGTACCAGGGTGCGTGATATCGGAGAGTTTATCCTGACCAACTACGCCCTGCTCGAGCCTCATCTCAACCCCGAAACCAACAGGCAGAAGGTTACCTACCATATGCCCTGCCACCTTCGCAACGGACAGGGGATAACAACTGAAGTTGAAGAATTGCTCAAACGTTTACCCCATGTGGATTACGCCAGGGCTGTCGATTATGATCACTGCTGTGGCGGAGGAGGCACCTTTTTTTACGACCACCCGGAGACATCCCACCAGATAGTGAGTGAAAAGATTAAAAATGCCAGAGCAACCGGAGCTGATCTCTGGGTGACCGGCTGTCCCGGATGCAGCATCAACCTTTCAGGTAACCTTGAGGAGACAGATACCATCTCCGTTGAGCATATCCTGCTGCTCATTGACCGGGCGTTACAAAAATAGGAGCCTGTTATGCGTGCCGTTATCCAGCGGGTCAGCCGGGCGAACGTCAGGATTGACAATAAAACTACAGGAGAGATTGGCCGGGGACTGGTTGTACTGCTTGGCATCAAGGCTGACGACACGGCAAAAGATCTGCATTGGTTGGCTGACAAGACAGTACATCTGCGCATTTTCGAAGATGATCAGGGGAAAATGAACAAATCTCTTGAAGACATTGGTGGAGAGATGCTTATTGTCTCGCAGTTCACTCTCTATGGCGATTGCCGGAAAGGAAGACGGCCGGGGTACGCAAAAGCCGCCCGCCCCGAACGTGCAGAACCGATGTACCTGAAATTCATTGAGGAGATCAGGAAACACCGCATCAAGGTTGCCACCGGCACGTTCCGGGCAGCCATGAAAGTAGAACTTATAAATGATGGACCCGTCACCCTCCTGCTCGATTCAGAAAAACATTTCTGACAGAATATAGCCGTATAATCATAAGGAAATATTATGACATTCACCAAAGGCCGTTCCTATGCACAATTCACTCTCAAAAGACATGAATTCATTAAGGAAATTAATTCAGATGTTTATCTTTTTGAGCATGACCTGCTGAAATTCCCGCTGCTTGCAATCAAAAACGATGACACAAATAAAACTTTTTCCGCCGCTTTTAATACCATCCCTGTCGACTCAACAGGGGTTGCCCATATCCTTGAGCATTCAGTATTGATGGGGTCAAAAAAATACCCGATCAAAGATGTTTTCGGAGAGATTAATAAGGGTGGTCTGACCACCTTTCTCAATGCCATGACCGGTTCTGATATCACCTTCTACCCTTTCGCCACACGGAATATGAAGGAATATTTTGATATTATGAGTGTCTACTGTGATGTTGTATTCAATCCCCTTCTTGCCCGCCAGACATTCGAGCAGGAAGGCTGGCATTACCACCAGGAGGGGGAGGAGCAGCCCCTGCAGTTCCAGGGTGTGGTGTACAATGAGATGAAAGGAGCCTTTTCAGACCCGATCCGTTTCATCTTTCATCATATTTTTTCCGGATTAATGCCCGGTTCAACCTATTCCCATGAATCCGGCGGAGATCCGAAGAACATTCCGGACCTGAGCTATGAGCAGTTTTGCCGGTTCCATAAAAAGCATTATCACCCCTCCAACAGCATGCTGTTTGTCTACGGGGATGCGCCTCTTGCAGATGAACTCAATTTCCTCCAGGACAATTTTTTCTCAAAGGTGTCAAGCCCTGGAAATCATATAACTGCTGAAAAGGGCAGCCTGGCCTCAGAGCCTGTTTTTATAACCGATAGCTACGCTGTTGATTCCGAGGAGACAAAAGAGAAAACTTTTCTGGCTATAGGCACCAATGTGTCAACGGTTGACAACCGTGAAGAAAATACCGCCTTTCAGATCATCGCCAATATCCTCTTTAACTCAGATGGATCACCCCTGAAAAACAGTATTGTCTCCAGCGGCTTATGTAAGGATTTTGGAGGTCTCTATCTGCCGGGCTCTTCCTACAGAACCATCATGATCAGTTACCTGGTAGGAAGCGAACCGGAACATCGTGATGACTTCCTGGCCCTCTACAGAAGCACACTGGAGAAAATGGTGGCAGAGGGACTGGACCATGATCTGGTTCTCGCAGAGCTTAACAAATTCGAGTTCAGTTTTCGGGAGGAATCGAGCAAGGCCCAACGCGGACTGGAGAGAATAGGAAAAGCCATGGGTGCAATGAAATACGGAGATGACCCCTTTCTCTATCTCACAAATGAAGCACTGATCCAAAACCTGCGCCATAAAGCCCTTAAGGAGAAATACTTTGAGGAACTGATCAGAAAATATCTGCTGGACAACCCTTCAAATGTCACTGTCACTCTGACACCTGACCCTGAAAAACAGGCGATAAATCAGGAAGAAGAGCAACGGCGACTGGCCGAATATGATGCGGCTGTCACCGTGGAGGAACGGGCCGAACGTATTAAAAAAACAAAAATGCTTATGGAGGAACAGCAGCGCCCCAACAGTGTTGAAACCCTCTCCCTCCTGCCCAGGCTGACCCTGCAGGACCTCCCGACCGACGTCACTTTTCACAGTGTCAGCCCGGAAGAGATGTTTGGCCACCAGGTACTGGTTAATGACCTTGCAACCAACCACATCACCTATCTTGATGTAGGCTTTGATATCAGCTGCCTGCCGCCTCACCTGCTGCCATGGCTCGATCTTTTTGGTACTATTTTGACAGAGATCGGTACGGATCGGCTGGATTACAGACAATTTGCAAAGGAAATCGCCACCTGCACAGGTTCCTTCTCCCACTCCCTGACTACCTATACCAACCGGCAGGAAAACGGTATCACCCGCCCGGTACTCTGGCTCCATCTCAAATGTCTGCCCGACTATATGGAGAGGGCGCTCCACCTGCTGGGAGAAATTTTATCCACTGCTTCATTTAAAGATCGGCGCAGAATCCGTGAAATTGTTGGCCGCGAGTTTGCCTGGGCTGAGCATGCAGCACAAAGTGAGGGATACAGTCTTCCAGCTGTTCGGCTGTTTTCACACCTGAGTACGGCCGGGAAATACAACGAAATGTTCAGCGGTGTCACTGCGTATCAGGCTGTCAAAGAGCTGGCCCTCAACTATGATGCACGGGAAGAAACCTTTCTTGCAGCCCTGCAGGAGATAAGCAGTCTCCTGTTCAATAAAAACAACCTGCTTCTTACCGTCACAGGCGATGCCCGGGAGATTACGCATTTCTCAGCGATCGGCAGCTGTTTCACAGACGTCCTTGGCTCGAGACAGCCCTCCCCCCATCCCCTGCCGGATCTCTCCCTTGCCCGCAATGAGGCATTTATCACCTCCGCAGAGGTTGTCTTCGCCGTCCAGGGGGGCAATCTGTTAAAAAATGGAGAGGGATACAACGGTCATTTCGAAGTGCTGAAGACATATCTTTCCCGGGATTACCTCTGGAACAGTGTGCGCCAGATGGGAGGAGCCTATGGCTGCTTTATCCAGTTTGGTCAGATAAGCGGCAATCTTGCCTTTGTCAGTTACCGCGACCCTCAGGTTAAAAAAACATACGAAACATACGACTCAGTACCGGATATCGTCAAAAACCTGGATCTTCCCGTAGAAATAATGGAACAGCTTATTACCGGAACCTACGGTACCTTTGATCCTCTGCTGAGTCCTGCAGCAATGGGTGCTGTGGCCAGAAATAACTATTTTAACGGTATTGACACAACATACAGGCAGCGCAGGCTGGAGGAAATAACATCAACAACAGTTGCTGACCTGCGCAGTTTCGGGTCGGCTTTTGCCGAGATGACCGCACAAAGCTACCGGAAAATTATCGGTAACCGTAAAAAAATCGAAGCTGACAGTGAACTCTTCGATCTGCTGACTGAACTGTAAGGAGTCGGCAAACCGGCTCCACATCGGAACCTGCCTTACCTTTTTACGGGTTCATCCTTTCTTGATGAGCCCGTAAAAAGCGATCCCGTTCGAACTGAAATATTCCCACCAGTCCATCTCAAAAAATCATTCCTATTTATTCCTCTTTCTGGTATACATACTACACTGAAGTACATAACCCCGTGCCAAAAAGGAAAAAAATGCCCATTTTCAGTTACCTTGCTCTGCCCATAGATGGCGCCAGAGAAATGCTCTGTACAGATCTTGCGAAATTACCCCACTGCGAAATAATCCCCTCCGACAACCGGGAGGTTGTCGTCCTGGTCACAGATACACCAGATGATGATACCGAAAATAAGCTCCAGAAAAGTCTCAATAATCTACAGTCTCTGCAGTCTCTGAGCCTGACTTTTGGCTATGATGACAAAGAAAAATAAAGGAGAAAACAAGGTGACAAAGAAACTTAACCGACGAAGGTTTTTAAAGTATGCTGCAGCCGGCAGTGCAGTTGCAACCGCTGGAGCACTTTTCCCCGGTATCAGCTTTGGTGACTGGCAGAACCTGAGCAACAATTCGGGACTGATCTCCTGGCAGAAAGCACCCTGCCGTTTCTGCGGCACCGGTTGCGGTGTCCTTGTGGGTGTTTCCGATGGCAGGGCAGTCGCCGTTAAAGGGGATCCGAACTGCAGCGTCAACAAAGGCCTCTGCTGCATGAAAGGATATCATTCGGTACAGATGCTGTACGGAAAGGATCGAATCACCACTGCGCAGGTTCGAAAAAATGGCAAGATGGTTGAAGTACCCATCCAGGAGGCGCTCGACCTTGTAGCGGAAAAACTTCAGGAGACAAAAGAAAAGCACGGCAAGGATTCGGTAGCCATATACGGCTCCGGCCAGTGGACTATTCCGGATGGATATGTTGCCTCCAAACTGTTCAAGGGGTGTCTCGGTACGAATAATGTCGAGGCCAATGCCAGACTCTGCATGGCCAGCGCCGTTACCGGCTTCATGACTTCGTTTGGTATTGATGAACCGATGGGCTGTTATGAGGACATGGACCATGCGAATGTCTTTATAACCTGGGGCAATAATATGGCAGAAATGCACCCCGTGCTCTTTTCCAGAATTCTGGCGAATCGCAAACGAAGAACCAATGTTACCGTTATCGACTTCGCCACACGCTCAACACGAACCAGCCAGGCTGCAGACAAATCGATCATTTTCAACCCTCAGAGCGATCTCGCTGTGGCCAATGCAATCTGTTACGAAATAATCAAACATAACTGGGTCGACTGGAATTTTGTCAATGAACATGTCTCTTTTTATAAGGGAAAAACCAATATAGGTTATGGAACGGAAGATCACTTTGCCTTCAAGGATAAGGCGGAGCCGATTGGTTTTGAGGAATACAAACTCTTTCTTGAAGACTATACACCTGAAAAGGTGGAGAAAATTTCCGGCGTTCCAGCAAAAGATATCAAATACATGGCTGCCCTGTACGGAGACCCCGATCTGAAAGTCACCTCTTTCTGGTGCATGGGGATGAATCAACATACCAGGGGAACCTGGATCAATAACCTGGTATACAACATCCACCTTCTGGTCGGCAAAATCTCAACTCCGGGAAACAGTCCCTTCTCACTGACCGGCCAGCCAAGTGCCTGCGGTACAGTACGGGAAGTAGGCACTCTGACCCATAAACTGCCCCATGGTGTAGTTATGAATGAACATCACCGGAAGATGGCAGCAGAGATATGGGATGTTCCTGTTAAAAATATTGACCCGAAACCAACGTATCACACCGTGGAGATGTTTCGCGCACTTGACCGTGGGGATATTAAATTTATCTGGATCCAGGTAACGAACCCGATGGTCACCATGCCCAACCTGCGGCGCTATCGCGACGGAGCCTTAAAAGACGACCGATTTGTCGTTGTTTCCGATGTTTATCCCACACCGACCACGGATGTAGCCGATGTGATCCTGCCGTCCGCACTGTGGGTGGAGCAGGAGGGTATGTTCGGCAATTCCGAGCGGCGAACCCAGCATTTTGCCCAAATCGTCGATCCGCCGGGCGAAGCGATGTCAGATACCTGGCAGATTATTGAAGTGGCCAAAAGGCTTGGTTTTGAAAAGCAGTTCCCCTGGACTGAAGATAATTATATCGGCAAGATATGGGAAGAGTACAGAAAATTTCATGCCGGGCCAAAGCATGAGATGGCCTCGTATGAAGTACTTAAAAAACGATCGGGGGTACAGTGGCCGTTTGTTAACGGCAAGGAGACCCGCTGGCGCTTTAATCCGAAATATGACCCCGCCTGCAGTAATGGTAAGGATTTTGATTTTTACGGCAAGAAAGACCACAGGGCCTGGATATGGGCCAGGCCCTACGAACCGGCGGCTGAATCACCGGATAATGAATACAATTTCTGGCTCAACACCGGCCGGGTTATTGAACACTGGCATACAGGTTCTTTAACCAGACGGATTCCGGTGCTGCATAATGCTGTTCCCGCCTCTTACGTTGAGATCAATCCTGAAGATGCAACTGAACTCGGTGTCGTCAATGGTGAGATGGTCAAAATCATCTCCCGTCGCGGTGAGGTGACCATGCCTGCCCAGATCAGGGGAAGGGGTGTTCCACCCCGAGGCATGGTTTTTGTACCGTTCTTTGATGAAAGTTACCTGATCAATGAGGTGACTCTTGATGCATTCTGCCCGATTTCCAAACAGCCTGACTATAAAAAATGTGCTGTGAGACTGGAGAAAGCATAATGAAACAATCAGAAAAAAGAGGCTGGAAGGTTACTGCCGTTGCCACCTTATGCCTCTTTAATGTTCTCTTTTTCACAGGTTCCGATGCATTTTCGGCATCCGTTGATTTAAAGGATTTTGACCATCAGGGGAAAAAAATCTACGATACCTATGATGAGACACCGCAACTCTATATGTCCGCCGATTCCGGAGACAGAAACCTTGCTGTTTACTATCAGCGGCGTCAATATCCCGGTTCACCTCCGCCGATCCCCCATGAGGTTGATCTGACCTTCAGCGGCAACGAAACCGACTGTCTCTCCTGTCATGAAAGAGGAGGCTACAGTCAGGAATTCGGCAAATTTATTCCGGTGACACCACACCCGGAGAAGACGCTCTGCTACCAGTGTCATGCCCAGGTAACAACAACGGAAAAATTTGTTGAGACCAATTGGAAATCGATAGCTCCTCCACGTCTGGGCAGATCCTTTCTCGGCAGTTCCCCTCCACCGATCCCCCATGCACTGCAGATGCGGGAGAACTGCATCTCCTGTCATACCGGTCCCGGTGCCGTTGTTGAGATCCGTGTTGATCATTCCGCCAGGGGGAACTGCAGGCAGTGCCATGTCCCGGCACCACAGACAACCCTCATGCAGGAATTTGTCAGAAAACCATAATAGTGTGATTGGCAGGTTCATATGAAAATAACTATCAACTCTTCTATTTCACCAGTGATCGCCAGTTTTCTCATTGCACTCTTTCTGGGCGGTGGAACTGTTCTGGCTGCAAATGAAAAGTCACTTCTGACCGAGATCAAGGAATTCAATAAACCTTTTGACAGCCTGTCAGTCAAACAGGTTCAACCGGTGACCCGGAAAACGGTGAAAGCCAGAGAAAAGTATCAGGGCGGTTCGTTTCAGGTTCTTGCAAGAAAGCAGGCAATAGAACGATATAAATGCAGCAGCTGTCACAAAGACAAACCGGTTCTTGTAAACCAGGCCATGGAACTGACCCATTCGGATATCGCCATCAACCACGGTCGAAAAGGAAATGAGCTGACCTGTATTGACTGCCATCACCCGGATGACAGAGATTATCTTGAGGATAAAAAAGGCAGGAAAATCGACTTTGATCACAGTTACCAGCTGTGCGGCCAGTGCCATTTCCGCCAGAAACGTGACTGGCTGGGTGGTGCCCATGGAAAACGGGTCTCAAACTGGGCCGGCGACCGTGTGATTTATAACTGTGCAAGCTGCCACAACCCACATTCTCCACGATTTAAAAAACGGTTCCCGGCCACCTATTCGGTGCCTCTGGACTGACAGGAATATCATATGATTTCGCAGAAAAAAGATAACCCGCCTACAATCATTGAAGATGTTCTGGAAAAGCCGAGCAGCAGACGCTCGTTTTTAAAAGGAGCATCGATTGCGGCTGCTGCCGGTAGTGCCGTACTTGCCACTGGCTGTATGCCCGGCGGTAACACCGCTGCATCCGGAGAATTAACACTGCGATGGCAGGAGTTCTTTAAGAAAAACTACCGGATTATGTCTCAGGAAGAAAAAGATGAGACAGTGGAGAGACTGGAGAGGCTGGCAAAGATCCAGGATAATATCGACGTACAGATTGGCAGTGATCCGCCGATTGAGAACGTACTCTATGGTTACGCCTTCAATATTACCCGATGCGAAGGATTTATGGAGTGTGTGACCGCCTGTGTAAAAGAGAATAATCTGGACCGCAAAACCAACACCCAGTATATCCGGATCTTTGAAATGGAACCGGGCCAGCTTGATCCCAGCACCGGTGATGGTCAGTATTTCCACAAGGTTCCTGTTGAAGATAAATTTTACATGGGGGCCCAGTGTTTCCACTGTGAAAACGCTCCCTGTATCAAAGCCTGTCCCACCAAGGCCACCTGGCGGGAGCCGGACGGAATTGTTGTTGTCGATTATAACTGGTGTATCGGCTGCCGCTACTGCATGGCCGCCTGCCCCTACTATGGCCGACGATTCAACTGGGGAAAAGGTGAAGTACCGAAAGAGGAAATAACTACAAAACAGCATTATCTCGGCAACCGGAAACGGCCCATGGGGAAGATGGAAAAATGCACATTCTGCATCCAGCGGACCCGCAGAGGAAAGCTGCCCGCTTGTGTTGAGGCCTGTCCCACCGGCTCAAGGGTTTTTGGCAACCTGCTCGATCCGGACAGTGAAATCCGTTATGTACTGAAGCATAAAAAAGTTTTCAGGATGAAAGAAAATATCGGCACTCAACCTAAATTCTGGTATTTCATCGACTGATTTTATATCCCGTAACCGGTGTATGATAAAAGGAGCAATATGAAAGCAGTCCCGGAGAGAAATCTCAAAACTTTTTTTTCTGATGCCATTCGCTGGAACCTCAGGGGAAGTGTCGGTTTCCAGATATTTCGAATCCTGCTGTTCATCGGCATGGGCGTCGGTATATATGCCTATTCATTTCAGGCCAGATACGGTCTCTCCATGACCGGCATGACCGATATTGTAAGCTGGGGTTTTTATATTTCCAACTTCACCTTCCTGGTTGGTGTTGCGGCGGCAGCGGTGATGCTGATCCTGCCCGCCTATTTATTTCATGACCCTGATTTCCACAGGGTTGTTCTCATCGGGGAAGGTGTGGCGGTGGGTGCTCTGGTTATGTGCCTCTCCTTTATTATGGTGGACCTGGGGGGACCGCTTCAGGCATGGCATCTGATTCCCGGCATTGGTCTGTTCAATTTCCCTTCATCCATTTTGGCCTGGGATGTACTCGTACTTAACGGATATCTCCTGCTCAACGCTCTTGTCCCCGCCTATATCCTTTACAGCCACTATATGGGCCGTCAGCCTGACGAAAGAAAGTATCGGCCTTTTGTTTTTCTGTCGATTTTCTGGGCCTTTTCCATCCATATGGTTACTGCATTTCTCTACCAGGGTCTGCCCGCAAGACCGTTCTGGAACAATCCCCTCATGGGACCGCGTTTTCTTGCCTCCGCCTTTGCTGCGGGTCCTGCCCTGATCACGCTTATCCTTGCAATTATCGACAGCACAACCAGTTTTAAAATTAACCGGAAAATATTCAATAAATTACGGTTAATCATTGTCATTTCAGCAATTATCAATCTGCTGATGCTTTTTTCTGAAATATTTAAAGAATTCTATTTCCCGACTCACCATTCAATATCCGCGATCTACCTCTTTTTCGGTATTGATGGTCACAATTCACTGGTGCCATGGATCTGGACTTCCGTAACAGTAAATCTCATTGCCACCCTGGTGCTGGCATTCAATCCGGGGAAAAATAACCCGAAGGTGCTTCTGCCCGCCTGTGCTTTTCTCTTTGTTGCCGTCTGGATGGAAAAGGGCATCGGCCTGATCGTGCCGGGACTTATTCCTTCCCCCCTTGGTGAAATTGTTGACTATCTTCCCACATGGGTGGAACTCGGTGTAACCCTGGGTATTCTCTGCCTGGGAATTACCGTTGTTACATGGCTCATCAGGACAGCCCTCATTATTGAACAGCGATATGATCAATAGCTGTACAGGACCTGCCTTTTTCACCAGTATCTCCAAGCCACCTGCCATGTCTCATTATAATGCACAGTGTTTGCGCCTGTCCTGTGCTGTCCTCATGGTTCACAAAAATCGGGTCTGAACTACTCTGATATCCCTTCAGTTTATTCTTTAGGCCAGTTTGGAAATACCTGGATTACCCTTGACAAAGCCTGCAGATGACAATACATGAACAAATGATCATATATTTTCACAGGAAGGATGTCGAACATGGAAGAAATCACTGCTGCAGAAAATGACCGGTGTGAAAATCGCTGTATCCATCAGGAAAGGGTGCATGCAGCAGAGAAGCATGCATTACCTCCAAAAGAAAATGAACAACTGGCAACCCTGTTCAAGGCCATGGGTGACCCCAATCGGTTGCGAATACTCTGGGCCCTGAATTACGGGGAAATGTGTGTCTGCGATCTGGCTATGTTTATCGGAATCAGTGAATCTGCCGTCAGTCATCAGTTGCGGCAACTGAGACAACTGCAAATCGTCAGCAATCGCCGTGAGGGTCCCGTTCTCTATTACCGTCTAAATGATAATCATATCAGCGCTCTTATTCATCTTACACTGGAACATCTCAGGGAGGAAACATAATAACCTGACAATCGACCACATCCGGCTCAGCCCCCGTCTGATATGGAAAAATAATATTGACATCCTCCTCAATTGACCTATATTAATCGTTAAATAGCG
>JAFDME010000139.1 GCA_019306075.1 Deltaproteobacteria bacterium
TGATACAACAGAAGAAATTCTGAACCACCTGGCAGCAGTGCTGGAAGAGGGTGATGTAGTTGCCATCCTCTCCAATGGAGGATTTGACAATATTCACACCCGGCTGATCAGTCTGATAAAAGCAAAAGGACAACGACCTCCGAAATGATTCTTTAATCAATTATCGCACCGACAACTTTTATAAAAAAACGGCGATATCAGTACATTACTCCGTAAAAACTGTAAAGAAAAAACAGCTGAATCCGCCGTAATAAGGAGAAAAACAAATGGAACCTATCTTAATCTATGACACCACTTTTCGGGACGGTACTCAAGGAGAAGATATTAATTTTTCAGTAAGAGAAAAACTCAAAATAGCAAAACGGCTCGACGATATTGGTATACAGTACATTGAGGGTGGTTTTGCCGGATCCAATCCAAAAGATACCGCTTTTTTTGAAATGGCAAAAAATGAAGTTTTTAACACTTCCCGATTGACTGCTTTTGGTTCGACCCGCAAGCCAGGAGCCCATGTTGAAAACGATGCAAACCTCAAAGCCATTCTTGATACTCAAACTCCGGCAGCTGCAATTGTTGGTAAAAGCTGGACCTTGCATGTCGAGCAGATCATGCAGAACACTCTTGATGAAAATTTGGCTATGATCACTGAGAGTATTGCATTTTTAAAGGATCACGACCGTGAAGTGATATTTGATTCTGAACATTTCTTCGATGGATATAAAAGCAACAAAGCATATGCCATTGAAACACTTCGTGCGGCAATTGAGGGAGGAGCCGACTTCCTGGTTTTATGCGAAACCAATGGCGGAACCCTTCCCTTTGAAATTGAAACAATTATTCATGAAGTTCGGGAAGAACTCTTTTCAGACACTTCTCAAGCTGTGAAACTTGGAATCCACACCCACAACGACTGCGGTCTGGCACTGGCAAATTCTATTGCCGGCATCAGGGCCGGGGCGGTAATGGTGCAGGGAACCATTAACGGATACGGTGAACGATGTGGGAATGCCGATATTACCTCTATTATTCCGGTTCTTTGCACCAAAATGTCCTGCCCCTGTATTCCGTATGAAAACTTATCCAAGTTAAAGAATCTTTCTCGCTTCGTCAGCGAAACGGCAAATATGATTCCCCTGAACTCCAGGCCTTTTGTCGGTGAAAGTGCCTTTGCCCACAAAGGGGGAATGCATGTCAATGCTGTCATGAAAATACCCGAGGCCTATGAACATATGCGCCCCGAAGTGGTTGGAAATAAACAGCGTGTATTGGTGTCCGACTTGTCCGGCAAAAGCAACATCGAATATAAGGCAAAAGAACTTGGTGTGCCTCTCGGCGGAAACGGTGTGAACAGCGGCAAAATTGTTGCCGAGATTAAGCAGCTTGAAAAAAGTGGTTATCAGTTTGACGTAGCTGAAGCTTCTTTAAAAATTCTTTTGGAAAAATTTACCGACCAGTTCAAACCTTTATTTGAGCTAAAAGCGTTTCGCGTAACTACTGAAAAGAATAAGAATAAATCGAATTCCACTCATGCGATGATCAAAGTCTCCGTACAAAATAAAGAGGAACTCACAGCTGCTGAAGGGCATGGCCCCGTCAGTGCTCTGGATAACGCCCTCCGCAAAGCATTGCAGAAATTTTTTCCCGATCTGGATTCGATGAAATTAATCGATTATAAAGTCAGAGTAATCGATGGTCGTGAAGGAACTGCTGCCAAAGTAAGAGTCTTTATTGAATCCAGGGATCAGGATGAAATCTGGTGCACTGTAGGCGTTTCAGAAGATGTCCTGGAAGCCAGCTGGCAGGCACTAACAGACAGCTTTCAATACAAGTTGTCTAAAACAATCAGGCCTTGAAGCAGAAACGTTTTTTTGAACGATTGTATAATGAGAGGAATGAGCTGGTATTTGAATGGAAAAGCAACTGCTGCCAGCTGTTAAATATTAATACGCGAAAACACCCAACGGGTACAAGACAGCAGCATTAAGGGGTTAAAATTCCGATTCTGATCTCGCTGTGCTGCTTGAGCTCAATCCGATCAAGAGCCGAGGAACAGAGGACAAATAGTCGATTATCACGGACTACCCGGGAAAAAGAAACGCAAACACAGGGGCGAGATTGTGGTGCAGACCATCAATTAACGGCTTGAACTCCGTAGTTCTATCTCCGCTTTTACCTTTTTCCTCAAGCAGAGCGGCCATCCGGGCACACTCGTCAAGACCAAGATTAAGAAGAGCTCCTTTGATGGTATGAGCCGCCCTTCTGACCATGTCCGGATCTTTATCAGCAACCGCCGTTTCCAGTTTCTCCATATGGCAGTGAAGTGTGGTGATAAACCCTGGAATCATTGATTCAATCTGTTCATCAGCAAGGTGAAACTGCCCGGAAAGATATGCTTTTATCTTTATTATACTTTGATCACCTTCCATTTTCTCCTCCTCCTAACAACCTGAAAGTCCAGGCCCGAACTACTCATGCAAACAGTATCTCGTGCAGACAATACCAGCCGGGAGTGAAAAATTAAAGACAAAGTGAAATCCTTAAAAAAAAATCAGTCCCACCAAAGCAGCTCTCCATCCCTTCCTGAAAGAGTAAAAAACCTGGTACAGATGCAGAGGCTGCTGCGGAGAAACGATACCGTCATTGTCGCCGTTTCCGGCGGCGCAGACTCCCTTGCTCTGCTTCATATCCTGCACGACCTTGACATGGATCTGGAATTAATATCTGCATATATCGACCATGGTCTGCGGCCTGGGGAAATTGAAGGTGAGAAGCTGACTGTGGGCAACTGCTGCAGGGCGCTGGACATTAGATTTATTACAAGGTCAGTAAAGGTGAGCGACTATATCAGCCGGGAAAAATGTTCCCCGGAAGAGGGGGCACGAATTCTAAGATACAATGCTCTTGAGAAGATGCGATTGGAATATAACGGCTCCGCAATTGCCGTCGCCCACACCGCTGACGATCAGGTGGAAGAATTTTTTCTCAGAGTGATTCGGGGAAGCAGCCTCAAAGGGCTTTCCGGGATGCGCCTGAAAAGAGATCTTATCGTCCGCCCCCTGCTCAGAGAATTCAAAGCAGAGCTGATACAGTATCTCAGCGAAAAAAAGATCCCTTTCTGCAACGACTCATCAAATGCTGATCGTAAATTTCTGCGTAACAGAGTTCGACTTGATCTGCTGCCGGGGCTCGAAGAGGAGTTCAACCCGTCGATAAAGAAAACCGTACTGCAGAATATGGACATACTCGCCGGCGATAATGATTTTCTTGAGGAGTCCTGCAGCGCAGCATTCAAAGAATACATAGCAAGTGATGATTCCGCAGGAGAACTGATCATACAGGCCGATTGTATAAGCAGATGCCACCCTGCCATCAGCCGCAGGATCATGGAAAAATGCTTCTGGAAGATGAAGATAAAACCGGGCTACCGGCAGATACAGTCACTGCTTCATTTTATTGAGACTGCAGAAAACAGCAGGGAACTGCACCTTGCGGACGGGGTCAGGGCAGTAAAAGCAGGAGGTCGTATAATCCTCTCCAGACCGCTTAAAGCCGGGCAGTTAAGAGGATCACGAGAGGAGTTGACATTCCGGGAGCGCTCTATCACCGAACCTGGAAGATACATCATCGAGGAGACGGGGGTTGTTCTCACAATTACAATAACCCCGGCAGACCGGTCTGATCCTCTCGGGAAGGGTACACTTCTTCTCGACCTGGATTCCATCTCATTTCCTCTTCTTCTGCGCCCTCCGGAAAAAGGTGAGCAGTTCAGACCGTACAATGCACCGGGGAAGAAAAAAATATCGCGATATCTGAGTGAAAAGAAAATAGACAGGATCAGACGTGCCGGCTACCCGGTTCTTCTCTCAGATGATGAAGTTATCGCCCTGCCGGGCCTGGAGATAGCCCATAGTGTCAGAACTACCAGCACTACCAGGATGATAGTGCAAATTGCGATGGAAACAAGGCGGGACAGCGATTCGTAGGGTCATCAGGACTGTTTGCGCAATATCCTCTTGTCCCCGATTCTCATGGTCACCTTGATTCGGTCAAGATATTCCAGTATGGGAATGGAGAACTTTCGGGTCAGACCGGTTAACGCCTTGAAACGCGGGGCATCTATCTCCCCCTCCCTTTCGATGGCTTCTTTTACAGATTCTATCAGCGGAGTGATAACCTGCTGAGAATAATAGAGGGTCTCACTGACCTTCACCAGTTCCCCTTCCCTCAGCAGAAGACCGAGTACCTCTTTGAGCAGGGATGCCGGATAGTCAGAGAACTGTGACATGGTCTCCTTCAGTGTCGGCGTAGACAGCCCTTTTTCTCTATACCATTCAGCCAGCTCCCGCTGCAGCTTCTTTTCATCGGCCTTCAATGCCACCTGGTGTGATTCCATCCGTATTGCCGACTCTTCCTGCACAACCACTCCCTTTCGCAGAAGCTCGTTCAGACAGTATTTAAACACCCTGGTATCCATCCGTCTGCCTACTGCCGATCGCAGCTCCTCTTTCACCAGTCCAATCTGGAGAGGGCTGGAGCGGTGATATTCCTCAAGGCGGGCTATAATGGCAGCCTTTATCTCTTCAGCGATATCGCTGATGACATAACGCTGGGTCGGTGAGTCAACAACAACCATTTTCCTGGTAGAGAGAGGGTCATTAAGCACCTTTTTCAGATGTTTACCAAAAAGCCCCAGTCGTATGCCAAGATCATCGGCGGTTAAACCGCCCTCCCCGCTCTCCCGCAGAAAAAAGAGTATTTTTTCCTCTACAGACCCCTTTAAAAGTGAGGTATTAAGAGTCAGGTTATATTTTCTGTCATTTTCCGACAATCTCTTGCGTTTTCTAAAGGGAAGATTGCCGAGGATAGTACCCCCGCCGATTGTGGCAACCGGTGAATAGCTGCGGATGACATATCGGTCATCAGGCCAGACGGCAACTTTTTTTTCCAGCAGAAGCTGAACAACCGCCTCATCTCCAGGCTGCAGTTTATCACGATCAAGCAGCGAGACGCGACCGATAACTTCTGAAGTACCAATATGTACCCGGATACGGGCCCTGTGCTTTAAAGGCCTGGTATTTGAACCAAGATACAGCAGCTGACAGTCGAGCATATAGCTGGGCTCCAGCACTCCGGCAGGAGCGATAACCATACCACGCTCTATATCAGCGGTATCAGTACCCTGCAGGTTGATTGCGGTTCTATGCCCGGCCTCAACCTCCTCAACGGATTTTGAGTGGACCTGAATTCCTCGCACTTTAGCAACCTGCTCTGCCGGATAGAGCTGCAGCTCTTCTCCTACAGAGGTTCTCCCTGATATCGAGGTCCCGGTAACCACCGCGCCGAACCCTTTCATGGCAAAACTTCGATCAACCGGCAAACGGAAAGGCCCGAAAGCCTCACGGAAATCGTGCTCTATGACAAACTGATCCAGTCTCTCCCTCACTTCCTCCAGACCTTCGCCGGTGGTGGAAGAAACATGGACAACCGGGGCCTCTTCGAGAAAGCTCCCCTCGCAGAACTGAAGAATTTCCTCGTCAACCATCTCCAGCCAGTCCGGCTCAACCAGATCAATTTTGGTGACGATAATAATGCCCTGCTTTACTCCCATCAGGCTGCATATCTCAAAATGCTCCCTGGTCTGCGGCATTATACCCTCATCAGCGGCTATAATGAAGGCAAGCATGTCCATTCCAGTAACTCCCGCGACCATGTTCTTTACAAATTTTTCATGGCCGGGCACATCGACGATACCGAGGCGATGTCCGCAGGGAAGATCAAGAAAGGCAAAACCAAGTTCAATGGTAATGCCTCTTTTCTTTTCCTCTTTGAGGCGATCTGTTTCTATGCCGGTGAGAGCCCTGACAAAACTCGTTTTTCCATGGTCAACATGACCGGCTGTACCAAGAACAATTTCACGCATAGTTATCTCGCAGAGAAGATCCAGAGAACAGAGAGAAAAAAATCAGAGATATGGATTGGAGGTCCTTTCCTCCCCTATGGTCGAACGATACCCTCCGTATCCGTGCCCGGGCCAGATTACGGTTTCATCGGGCAGGACAAGCAGTTTGGTCCTGATCGACTCAATGAGCTGGTCGTGGGAGCCCCCGGGGAAATCAGTTCTGCCCAATCCACCGACAAAAAGGGTATCGCCGGTAATAATGTCGGGGGCATTGTAGAGACACATTCCGCCGGGAGTATGACCGGGAGTATGCAGTACCTTGAGTTTAACCTCACCAATCTCTATAATATCACCATCTTCAACCTGACGATCAGCAGGGGGAGAAGCTTCCATTCCGAGCATGGAGAAATAGTTCTTCACCTCGGATTTTCCGAAAAAGAGCTCATCGTCCCTGTGCATTATGATCTTCGCACCGGTGGCCTCCTGGATCTTCCTGTTACCGCAGACATGATCAGGGTGTCCGTGAGTGGCGATAATATATTCAACGTCTACTCCCATATTTTCCGCTTCGGCAAGAACCTTATCCTCATCCCCGCCGGGGTCAATAATAGCAGCCTTTTTTGTCTTTTCACAGGCAACTATATAGCAGCAGACAACCATCGATCCTACGATAATCTGTTTTATAATCATGACAGTTAACTCAAAATAGAAATTTTATATATATTATATACTTAGGCGGGTGAGGCCTGCACCCCAAAAGCTACATTCTCTCACCACAGAGGACAGAGAGAGCACAGAGAAGGCAAAAAACTCTTTTCTCTGTGCTCTCTGTCCTCTGTGATTTCAGGTTTTTCCTGAGGCGGAGTTTATGCCCTGCCCTATCGTGCTTACCTGTCTTTTACGACAGAAACTAAGATACCCCCTCCTGATTAACTGATCAGGAATGTGATGGACAACTGCCGCCACAGGCACAGCCAGAGTCACCGTCCGCCATAGGGAAAGCTGCCGGTGCTGCAACTGGTGGAACACGGGTCTCAACAGCAGTGATAATTCCACGGAATGCTTGAGTGGCAGGACTGTCCGCATCAGAAGAAAGATACGGTGTACCGTCATCTCCTGCCAGAACAACCTTCGGATCCATGGGAATTTTGCCAAGGAAAGGCAGATCGAGTTCACGGGCAAGATTCTCTCCGCCCCCTGATTTAAAAATATCCACGGTCTCACTGCAATGAGGGCAGACAAAGCCGGACATATTCTCAACCACACCAATAATATCCATATTAACAGTCTTACAGAAATTTATTGACTTACGGACATCTGCAAGGGCCACGTTTTGGGGAGTGGTAACAACTACTGCCTTGACATTGGGGATTGTCTGGGCAACAGAGAGCGGCTCATCCCCGGTTCCCGGAGGTGCATCGATAATCAGATAATCAAGATCACCCCAGTCCATGTCGGAAACAAACTGTCTAATGGCCTGAATTTTCAATGGTCCACGCCAGATAATAGCCTCATCCCTGTCTCTCATCATATATTCGAGAGAGACCACTTTAAGGTTGTCATTATATTTAAGTGGAGGAACCAGAGAATCAGGGGTTGCGGGTGGCTCGACATTTCCTTTTAAACCAAGCATACGCACAACATCCGGCCCATGAATATCGACATCCATAAGACCAACCTGATGTCCCTTTGCAGCGAGGGCAAGAGCCATATTTACAGAAACGGTTGATTTACCGACACCACCTTTGCCGCTCATAACGAGGATCTTGTTTTTAATTTTTCCAAGAGATCTGGTTATTGCATTTTCCTGTTGAGCAGCGGCTGCCTGCTGCGCTTCATTAGTGCTACAGGAACTCCCGCAAGATTCAGACATTTTAAAAACCTCCTAACTAATAGAATATATAAAATATTATCGAAACAAACATTTATCAAAACGAATGTCCGGTACACCATCAAAAACAGCACCCATTACAGTAATGCCGTTATATGGAATTGCAATCACTTTCCTTGCCGACCGAATTCCGCCACATCACGGCTACCGGCCGATTATGGTCCGGATTAATCATCGTTGACTTTTTGTTGCTTTCTTCAGGATCTATTCGTAGAATGGAGGGTTTTGATGCTCAGAAAGATATCACCAAGATCAATACTTGTCTCAGGAATAGATTATGCTAGGCTGGTTTAAGAAAAAATTTAAGAAGGATTCTGCTGATACTCAGGCCGAAGAGACCGTCGAAATTGCAGTTGAAGAAATCTCCCCCGAGGTGGAGGCGGATCAACCTCCCCCCGTCGTGAAGGAAGAACTCCTTATTGTAGACGTGTCGGTGGAGGAAGAGACTCCTTCTGTAGAAAAGGCTGCACTTGCCGGTACTAAAAAATGCCAGGGAGAAGAGGATGAAATTGAGAAAAAAATCCAACCAAAAAACATGGGGGATGAAAAGAAATCTCTATTTTCCCGGCTCAGCCAGCGCCTTTCAAAGTCCAGATCCACCTTCGTCTATCAGCTGGACGCTCTCTTTCTCGGCAAAAAAGAGATAAACGCTGCACTGCTCGATGACCTGGAGGAAATCCTAATAACCGCTGAC
>JAFDME010000140.1 GCA_019306075.1 Deltaproteobacteria bacterium
CTAATCATTGCAGGGGGGGGATATATCCTCTTCTTTGAAAATGAGAAACCAACCGCGTACATCGAAACAATGGGGAATTACCTCGGTCAGAACAGTACGTTCCAGTACACTGTTTCAGATCAAAAGAGCGGCATTAAATCAATCACACTCCGTGCTGTTCAGGGAGACAAAAAAAAGGTTCTGTATAGTATCAGCTTCCCGAGAAGTTCCTATAGGGGCCCCGGCGGCCCTACATCAGACAGCAAAACCGTTCCTTTTAATGCTATTCCTGAGGGATTCAAAGATGGTCCTCTGACCCTCACTCTCGAGGTGACTGACTTCTCCTTTTACAGCTGGTTTAAGGGGAATAAAACTATTGTTCAAAAACAGGTGACCGTCGATACCAGACCACCTCAAATTCAGATCCTGCACGGCGAAAAGTATATCATTCCCGGAGGGTCAGGGATAGCAATCTACCGTCTCTCCGAGGACTGCAAGCGTCATGGTGTAATGGTAAACGAACATTTCAACCCCGGATTCGCGATAGGTGACGGCAGAGAAGACACTTTTATCAGTTTTTTTGCCCTTCCTTTTGATACCGAACGTATCGACTCTCTTTCTGTCGATGCGGTTGACAAGGCCGGCAACAGCAGCAGCACACCTTTTACTACAATTTATAAAGCAGTGAGAAAAAAAAAGGACAGGATCAATGTGGGTGACGGCTTTCTCTCACGGAAAATCCCCGAATTTCAACGGCATTACCCTGATCTTTCCGGAAGTTCTCTTGAAAAATATCTCTATATCAACAACTCCGTTCGAAAGCTCAATAATCAGCAGATAAGAGACTTATGCAACAATCCCCACAAAGAGAGACTGTGGAAAGGCCGGTTCCTGAGAATGGCAGGGAGTTCCCGGGCCGGTTTTGCCGATTACCGAACCTACTACTATGGTGGAAAAGCTATAGATCATCAGGTTCACCTTGGAATGGACATCGCCTCGACACAAAGAGCCGAGGTGCGGGCAGCCAACAGGGGAATCGTTATTTTTGCCGACTATCTCGGGATATACGGCAACATGGTAATGCTTGACCATGGACAGGGTGTTTTCAGTCTCTACTCTCACCTCAGTAAAATTAATGTTACGCCGGGGGATAACGTTAACCAGAAAGCGGTGCTTGGATTAACTGGTAAGACGGGAATGGCCGGTGGAGACCATCTGCATTTCTCAATGCTCGTCAATGGTATTTTTGTTCTGCCCAGGGAGTGGTGGGATCAACACTGGATAGACGTCAACATTGAAGAGCCGATAACTGATTCCAAATTTTAAAATGCTTGGCTAAGTGCCCTGGTAGTATTAACACCCCGGACGTCAATTTCAGTTCCCTGCTAATCTTCAAAATCATAATCAGGACCACCGCATAAGGAACAGCGCAGGGTCTGGTCATCTCTGTCAAATATCCATTCCCATTTTTTTTCTTCAATCATGGGTGCTTCCTTAACCCCGCAGGTGATGCATACCCACCTGTCACCATCTTCAGTTTCAAATAAATGCATTTTATTCTTCCTCCTCTTCTCTCCAAAATATATTATTTAACCTGCTGACAATTATTTCCTTGTTTTCCTCAAAAAAATAGAGGTATTAAAAGGAGTCCTTTGATCTGATATTAGTGCCTTACTCCGTAAAAGCTGTCATAAAAAACAGGTGAGCCTAGACTCCAGGAAAATCTAAGGTGCTATTTAACTCACTTGGTAATATCAGCAATAAGGCACTTATCCAAGCACTTTAAAAATTCCGATTTATTCGGGTTATTCTACACTGGTAACGCATTCCACGCAATTCACATCATCGTTTATGAAAACAACCTCCAGAACACCGCTGCTTTTATACAGTTACCTTGCAACCGAGATGCTGGCACCGTTTTTTGCAAGTTTTATTATTATGAATTGCGTCTTTTTTCTGGTGAAACTCATCCCTTTTCTCAATTTCACCCTGAATCTGAGTATTGGTGCGGCCGACTTCATCCGCCTTTTTGCCTATCTTTTTCCCTCCATCTTTCTCTACTCAATCCCTATGGCAGCAATGATGGGCATCACAATTGCGTTCGCCCGACTCTCCAGTGATTCCGAGATTCTTGCCTTCAAGGCCAGCGGAATCAGTATTTACCGCATACTGCCGCCAGTGATTATTGTCGCCACTCTCATTGCCCTGTTAACCGGCTATTTTTCCATCAAACTCATTCCTCTCAGCGAAGTCTCCATGAAACATCTTATCTTTCAGCTGCTCAATGAGAAGATCAACAAGGGGATCAAGGAACGTACATTTACAGAAGCGCTTGGGGATGTCGTTGTCTACGTTAACAAAATTGACAGAACCAGCGGACAGTGGAGCGATGTCTGGGTGTCAGATATGCGTGGTGTTTCTAATCCCGTTATCACCATGGCATCCTCGGGGCAGATGACAAGCGACCTGAAGGATATGATGGTGTCCATTGAATTACGAAACGGCAGCCTGCACCGTCCAAGCAGACATAATGCCCAGATAATTCAATTCGATGAATATATGATCAATATCCCTCTTCGACTTCAAAACTCTAGAGCAACCCGGCTCAAAAGAAGTGCACTGACCATGAGTCAACTTCGTAAAGAGGCATCCAGCATTGAGGAAAATTCAGAGCATAAACGAAAACTGCTTATAGAATATCAGAAAAGACTGGTTCTTCCTTTCGGTTGCCTGATGATCAGTCTTATCGGGCTTCCCCTTGGACTCCAGGCCAGACCTGGGAAAAAAGCAATAGGTATCCAGGCTGGTCTTGTTATCTTTGTTCTTTATTATATTCTTTTTACCTTTGGCAAAACACTCGCAGAAGAAGGTACATTGCCGATTATACCGGCAATGTGGGCACCCAACACTCTCTTTCTCCTGCTTACCATTTTCTGGATTATCCGGGTAGCAGACGAAAAACCTCTTATTCCTGAATTCATAACCTTTTTCTTAAAGGACAAAACAGCAGGTATCCGTCAGAGTTTCAGGAACATGTATTCAAGTATCATTAACAAAATTAAAGGGACAAAACCGATTGAGGAGCCGCTTGATGACCTTCTTGTTTCTTCTGCAGCTGAAGCAGCAATCAGAGGCAATGTCATCAGCAGGGTCTTTCACCTCCCTGAATGCGAATTTTATGACTGCAAAAACTGTACTATTGAATTCAAAAATATACAGATTGCACTTGATGTCGGCTTTGAACCATGCCATTTTTGCAAGAATCTTATTGATAAATAGATTTCTAATTACCAGGAGGTTGTCCGAGAGCAGGCATTTTCATTCAAATCGAGGTTTTCCAGAAAAATATGCGCAACCATATAGTTGATATCGAAGTCTACGCTTATCTGCGAGCATTATTTTTCTGGAAATAACGAAAAGTTGGTAAAAAATTCACTCTCGGACAGGCTCCTGGTCAAACTCATCTTCTAACCGGTGACATTCTTCTACTTCCGCCCATACTTACCACAGGGAATAACCACATATGAAACTTCCAGATTGCAGGGAAATGCAGGCTCTTGATAGTGCAGCAATTAATGATTTCCATATTCCCGGTATTGTGCTGATGGAAAATGCCGGTCTTGGCACAGTCAGAATGATTGAAAACCATTGCGGATCCTGTGAGGGCACATTCGCCATTATATTTATCGGACCCGGAAATAATGGAGGGGACGGTCTGGTTATCGGCAGGCATCTGCACCAGCGGGGATGCCTGCCAATTTTCTTCTTCCTCGTCCCGCCAGAGACACTCAAAGGAAATGCAGCGGTTAATCTCAGAATAGTACAAAAACTGAACCTCCCCTTTCATCTGATCAACCGGTGTAGCCTGGTCGAGAAAGTGCCCGCTCTTATAGAACGTAGTCGAAAAACAAACCGTCCCTGCTGTGCAGTTATTGATGCGATCTTTGGTATCGGTTTAAAAAGAGAAGTTGAATCGCATTTTGCAGCAGCTATCAGATTGATCAATCGAAGAGATTTCAGCGGAACCAGTACTGTTGTCGCAGTTGATACTCCTTCAGGCCTTGACTCCAATACAGGAAAACCTCTTGGTACCTGTGTTAAAGCCGACTTTACTGCGACATACTGCTGTGCCAAACCCGGCCACTTTGTCCATGGCGGAAGTCCATGGACCGGTCAGCTCGAAGTTATCGATATTGGAATTCCGCCGGAAACTGTTCGCCATGCTGATATCAGAACCGAGCTTCTCACAGGGAAAACCTTTAAACAGATAAGTTCCAATCTGCCGCGCAAAAAAACCTGCCATAAGGGAGACCACGGACACCTGCTTATTCTCGCCGGATCTGCAGGAAAGACCGGTGCGGCCATCCTTGCAGCCAGAGGTGGATTGAGGAGCGGAGCTGGGCTTGTAAGCGTTTTTGCACCCTCCAATCTCACCTCAATTTATGAAATTTCTCTTATTGAGGCGATGACCATCTCTCTTCCGCAGAGCCGTGATTTTTTTCTTCTTGATGATCTGGAGTCAATAATGGAAAATATGGCGGGTAAAGAGGCCCTGATTGTCGGGCCCGGACTTGGTACAGACAAGAGCACTATAGAGCTGGTGCTGCACCTGTACCACCAGGCGACCTGTCCACTGATCCTTGATGCTGATGCCATTAACTGCTTAGCCCTTTCAATTGACCACCTCGGCCCTCCTGCCGGTCCGCGTATTCTCACCCCTCACCCCGGAGAACTCAGCCGACTCATTAACAGATCAACTGAAAATGTTCAGAATAATCGGATCGAGTCAGCTGTGGAAGCCTGCAACCTTTTCAAAAATCCTGATCATGATATAATAATGGTACTTAAAGGAGCAGGTACCTTGATCACAACAAGCGGGGGATATACATTTATCAATAGAAGCGGCAATCCCGGTATGGCCGCTGCGGGCATGGGAGACGTGCTCTCCGGCGTTATAGGGGCACTTATCTGCCAGGGAATGTCGGTTTGCAGCGGTTCCAATGCAGGTGTCTTCCTGCACGGATGCGCGGGAGACGCACTCTACCGCCAGAGTGGACATGGATACACGGCAACTGAGCTTGCGGACAGAATACCACTAGCCCTTAAAGAACTCCTACATCGGTAAACAGGTTAAAACAGAAATGATTGCGCTGATACATCGGCTATCACTCAGTTTCTGAAAACTTTCGGGCGAGGATACTGCAGCAATGACGTTCATAAAGTTTAAACGGGAGACGAACTATGCTTAAAGCTTCAGACATCATGACACCATCTGTAATAACCGTTACCACGGAAACCTCGGTCAAAGAACTGGCCGGTATTCTGACCAGCAATAACATCAGCGGCGCTGTGGTTGTAGACAGAAAAAAAAAGGTGATAGGAGTCGTCACCGGCAGTGACTTGATTTTTCAGAATAAACAGCTGCATATCCCTGCAGTTTTAGCTATCCTTGATTCTTATTTTTTTCTTGAAAGTCCCGATAAAATGGGCCAGGAAATGCAAAAGATGGCAGGTGCAACTGTCGGCGATATTTTCTCAAAAAAGATAATAACAGTACAGGAAGATACCACAATTGCTGATATAGCAACAATAATGTCAGAGCAGCATTTACACACTCTACCGGTACTGAAAGATGATATCCTGGTGGGAGTAATCGGCAAGAAAGACATTATTAAAACCATAGCGTCAGAGCCGACCAGCGAGCCTACCAGTTGATAGTTTTCTGACCGGTTTTTTTCAGGTAGCTGTTACACTTAACAAAGATCCCCGACCCCAGAAATCCTCTATGTGCAGAGAGCGGGGATGGGTGACTTGTTGCCAGTACCAGATGTTTTTTCTGATCGATCAGAGCTGTTTTTTTCTGTGCAAATGCCCCCCACAGCATAAAAACCACATGCTCTCTTTTTAAAGAAATGGTTTCAATTATACTGTCGGTCAATTTATGCCAGCCCAGCTTAACATGGGAGTTGGGCTGTTTGGCGAGCACAGTTAAACTGGCGTTAATCATCAGAACACCCTGCACAGCCCAGCGGGTCAGATCACTGTTAACACTTACATTTCTGTCCTCATAAAGAGACTGATTAACCTCTTTCAGGATATTTCTCAACGAGGGAGGAACCGGTATACCCTCACGCACAGAAAAGCAGAGTCCATGAGCCTCAGGACCTTTTCCCTGATGTTCGTTAAAATAAGGATCCTGCCCTATTATCACGACTCTGGTATCATTCATACGTGTCTGTCTCATTGCAGCAAAGACATTCTCCCGGGCAGGAAAAACCTTTACACCGGGAGGGGCTGACTCATACGCCTTCTGTACCAGCTCCCTGTGATATCCCTGCATCATTGCCGGCACATTTTCTTCCCAGAGTATGGCTGGTTCTGCTCTCGTTTTGGACACGATATTCCCAGTATCAACAGATGATAATTTCAGATGAGTATTTCAATCACACATTATACGTAAGATTCATATTGGTGTGCAATATCATCTTTCTCACTGCTCTGTAATCTTTTTACTTCCCGGATCACTGCATCAAATCCCCCTGCGGGACGCAGATCACATTTGGTCATAATTTGCTCACCCATGGATTTGCAGAGACAGAAAGCAGGATCCAGTACAAGCCCTGTTCCTCCGTTTCCAAGAAGAACATTCATTCCCTTTTCACCATCTCCGCTGTCTCCTGACAGGATCACAGCTGCAGTTCTTTTTTTGTAGTGACTGCTTGCTGAAGCCATAAGGACATCGAGAGGTCCGGTGTCAGGATCAACCTGAACCAGCCTATGGAGAGTCGATCGTGTACCACGGAGTTCAATAGACATATAGTCATGTCCGGAAGCCAGATAACAATTTCCCCCTTCAATAGAAACCCCCTCTCTAACCCGCAGGATATCCATGGGAGAAATAGCATCAAGGTATTCGGCAAAAGCGTCAACATGACTGGGAGGCATATGTATTACCACAATCAATGCCCCCTCCATCCCCGCCTCAAGCAGAGGAACAATCTGAAGAAGATTCTGGAAACTCCCCCTCCCGCCGCCAATAACAGTAACAGAGGTGCTTCGGCGGTAATGCAGAGCGGCGGCAAATTCAATCAGATCTCCACAACTTGAGCAGACCACACTTTCAGCATACTGAGAACCTGTGAAAGCTACAAACTCTTTATTTCCACACTCCTCACAGAAAACTATACGTTGCTCCTTTTCCAGGGAGACACGGGCAGATTCACCACCGGTAAAAACCGGTTCTCTTGAATTTATTGTCACTCCCGCCGCCCTTCGCACTTTATCTAAAACAAGCTGTCTGTGAATATCTTTTTGTTCTTCCTGAAAAATAAAATCCTTGCAGATAAAATCTACTGCACCATTTTTCATTGCATCATAACATCTTGCAGTACCTTCCGGGGTGAGACTTGAAAACATCATAACCGGCTTAGGCAAATGAATCATCAGATGCTGTAAAGCTGTCATACCATCCATCAGAGGCATCTCCATATCAAGAAGTATAACGTCAGGACTGGTTTTTAGCAGAAGGTCAAGGGCTTCTATTCCATTTCGAGCTTCACCAACAATTACCATGTCACCACTTTCTTCGAAGATGTCACGTAAAAATCTTCGGAAAACAAGTGAATCATCGACCACAAGTACAGAAATCAGGGGGGAATTGGTGCCATCTAACTTGGTTTGCATGGTATTTTCTATTCAGAATCTATCAAAGTACTGCTCCATAAAGATTGTTTGCCTTTATATATTCAATAACTTTTTCCGGTATTGTTCCAGCAGTTATTTGATTATCTCTAATCTTTTTTCTTATTGTTGTTGAAGAAATATCGGGAGGAACAGTTCTGAGAAAGCGAATTTCTCTATTGCCTGACGGTCCTATCCATGTAAAACTATCTTTAACAGTATAGCCAAGATGAACTGCCAGATCTGCCAGCTTATTTTCGTCACTACCTTTTCTTTTTGAAACAATAAACGAAACCAGCTGTACTACATTACGGTATGATTGCCAGGTAGGAATTTCAAGAAAGGCATCACACCCTATAATGAAAAAATATTTGTTTTTTTCACCCATGCGGGACAGCAATACCTTGAGAGTGTCTATAGTGTATGAGGGCTCAGGCAATCCTCCTTCAATGGAACTGCACCTGAAAGACGGGAATAATGAACAGGCAATTTGAAGCATACTGACACGATGCTCAAACGAGGTAACTTCTGCTGCTTTTTTATGCGGAGGGACTGCTGCCGGAATAAAAAGTATGCTGTCAAGTCCACATTCCCTTCTTGCTTCGTCCGCCAGCACCAGATGGCCGTTATGAACCGGGTCAAAAGTTCCTCCCAGTATTCCGGTTTTCTGTTTCAATCGCGAACCTGCCCCTGTCCGTAAACAACAAATTTGCGACTGGTCAGCTCTTCAAGGCCCATCGGGCCATATGCATGTAACTTTGTGGTGCTTATTCCAATTTCAGC
>JAFDME010000141.1 GCA_019306075.1 Deltaproteobacteria bacterium
ACATTAACTATTTTTTACAACAAAACAACAGGAAAAGGCTTAAATGATTACAATTAATGAACATTACCTTAAATTGCAGGCATCGTATCTCTTTTCAGATATAGCAGGACGTGTAGCTGATTTTCAGAAAAAGAATCCGGACAGGGAGGTTATCAAACTGGGAATTGGTGATGTGACAAAGGGGCTCACTCCGGCATCCATTGATGCCTTCCACCTGGCTGTTGATGAAATGGCTGACGATGCAACTTTCCGGGGATACGGGCCGGAGCAGGGGTATGATTTTCTAAGAAATGCTATAGCTGAAAATGATTTCCAGAGCAGGGGCGCCGATATTTCCGCTGATGAAATCTTTGTCAGTGATGGTGCGAAATGCGATACTGGTAATATTCAGGAGCTCTTTGCCCGCAATATAAAAATTGCAATACCGGATCCCGTCTATCCTGTTTATCTGGACACAAATGTAATGGCAGGCAGAACCGGTGATTTCACTGATGACAGGTTCCAGGGCCTTGTTTATCTTGACAGCACCAGAGAAAATAATTTTGTGCCGTCTTTGCCTGAGGAGAATGTTGATCTGATCTATCTCTGTTTTCCCAATAATCCTACAGGATCAACCATAACAAGAGAAGAGCTTCAGACATGGGTCGATTATGCCAGGGATCATAAGGCACTGATTTTATTTGATGCTGCCTATGAATCATTTATTCGTGATGATTCACTGCCCCGTTCCATCTATGAACTTGAAGGGGCCAGAGAGATCGCCATTGAATTTCGCAGCTTTTCAAAAAGCGCAGGATTTACAGGTACCAGGTGCGCATACAGTGTTGTTCCCAGAGAATGCATTGCCTATGATTCAGAGGGCAGCAGGCATTTTCTTCATAGCCTGTGGAACAGAAGGCATTGCACAAAATTCAACGGTGTCTCCTATCCTGTTCAGCGTGCGGCCGAAGCGATTTACAGTGAACAGGGTAAACTGCAGACCAGAGCACTTACGGATTACTATCTGAAAAACGCTGCCCATATCTGTAAAACTATTGCAGATCTTGGTTATGAATATACCGGTGGTGAGAATTCGCCCTATATCTGGGTTGACGGCAGGATGGGTTCCTGGGAGTTTTTTGACATGCTGCTGAATAAGGCCGGTGTTGTCTGTACTCCCGGTGCCGGTTTTGGTAAATGCGGTAACGGTTATATTCGGTTCTCCGCCTTTAACAGTTATGAAAATGTGGAAACTGCAATGTCAGGACTGACTGCTGCTCTTTCAGATTGATGCTCTTTTCTTCTTTTCTCTAATTTAGCCGGCAGCAAGGGTTGCAGCGGGGTCCAAGTAAACTACCAGATAATGAAACTGAGGTTCAGTGGTTCAAATTTTTTTATAACAGGGACCGATACCACCGTTGTAGAATCCATTTCTGCAGATGTCAGGAAAGAACTGCCGGCTTGAAATGGATTCTCTCCTCAATTCCATCCATCTCTATCACCTTTTTTCCCCCGTGCTGCAGCATCCAGTCAATAACTCCGTCGACCAGCCGCTCAGGAGCTGAAGCTCCTGCGGTAATACCAACCTTTCTGACATCTTTGATCCACTCGGCCTGAATGTCATTTTTATCATCTATAAGGTAGGTTTTGACCCCGCACTTACGACCAACCTCTTTGAGTCTGTTGGAGTTTGAACTGTTTTTTGAGCCGACTACAAGGAGAATATCTGAGCTTTCTGCCAGCTTTTTAACGGCATTCTGGCGATTCTGGGTAGCAAAACAGATATTAGATCTAGGGCCGAGAATAGCTGGAAATCTCGTTTTTAAAACAGAGAGAATACCCTGAACATCGTTTTTGCACAGTGTGGTTTGAGTAACGTATGCCACTCTCGCCGGATCAGATACCTCAATTTTTTCGGCTTCTGTTTCATCCGCTACGATATGTACTGTACCCTCAACTCTGCCGGCAGTTCCTTCAACTTCCGGGTGATTATGATGGCCTATAATTATGACATCGTAACCAAGAGAATAATATTTTTCAACCATTCTATGTACGCTGCCTACCAGCGGACAGGTGGCATCAACAGTCCTGAGGCCAAGGTCTGAGGCATATTTCTCAACGGCCGTCGAAACGCCATGAGCGCTGAAAATACACACCTCTCCTTTTTTTATATCATTAAGATGCTCCACGAAGATTGCTCCGGAATCTGCAAGCTCTTTAATTACATGCATATTATGAACGATTTCATGGAGCACGTAGACCGGTCTGTCATGCTTTTCGAGACAGAGTTTGACAGTCTCAATCGCCCTTTCTACACCGGCACAAAATCCTCTTGGGGAGGCAAGCAGTATATCAAATGATCTGTTCATTGAGAAATCAGCTGGTTGGGATTACAAGTACCGGAATTTTAGAAAGCCGGCTTACACGGCGTGCGCTGGACCCCATAACTCCAATGCCTCGCACTTTTCTGGCTGATTTTCCCATCACAATCATGCCTGCTTTTTCATCTTCTGCTATACGGAGAATTTCTTCACTGGGCCTTCCTGAAACAACCATCACCTCTTTGATGGTAACCGTAGATTTTTCATCGCTGTCGCATTCTTCACTATAAAATTTTTCCAGCCGCCCCCTCATCTTTTCCAATACGCTCTTCATACCTTTTTTCTCCAGTTCTCTGGATACACTCTGGTCAAGATAATTGGATATAATAGCCCTTGCCATATCACTCATGGGTTCAACAACATGCAGCATTATTATTTCGGCATTATAATGTTTGGCCATGTCTATGGCAAATCTGAAGACAGGTCGTGTCTCATCACCCATATCTGTTGCATATAAAATTGTTGTTATCTGTGGATCATATTTCATTTTACCTTCCTCCCCGGCGGTTGTTGGCGAAATTTAAACAGATGGTATTCGATAAATACCTGAAAAACTGCTTTCTTGATTTTTACAGACCCGGATTAAAAGATTCCGGCCTTCAAATCATGCCCACGTAACTGTAATCATTTAACAGATAAAAAAAAGAAAAGGCCAACTTTTTTGCCAGAAAAACAGGCAGGAAAGTTGGCCTTAATTAAAGCTGCAGGATCGTACGGCTATCTTTTAATTGTTTTACGGGTTTTGCACTTCTGTTGCATGTTTTTTGCCTCTCCTATGATTAATATCCACGCAATTTATCAATAAATTCAGGCAGAAAAAGAGATACCTGAGGAATGTATGTGATAATCATAAGGAATATCAGCAGAACGCATAACCACGGGAGAGCTGATCTGATAGCCCACATCATGCTGTGTCCGGTAACTCCGGAGATAACAAAGAGATTAAGACCAACCGGCGGGGTGAGCATTCCTATCTCCATATTGACGACCATAATAATCCCAAGATGGATAGGGTCTATTCCTAGTTTCACCGCAATAGGGAAAAGGATCGGCGCCATAATAAGAAGAATAGCCGAAGGTTCCATAAAGTTTCCGGCTGCCAGCAAGAGCAGATTCACCACCACCAGGAACATCCATGGCGAAAGACCCCAGCTGATAATCATCTCGGCGAGATGGTGGGGAATACGTTCTGTTGTCAGAACGTGCGCAAAAAGCATGGCATTAGCGATAATGAAGAGAAGCATGATACTCACTTTAGAAGCATCAAGGACAATTTTGTTCACTTCTTTGTCAGTGATGGATCGAGGCAGAGCAACTGCCATCTGCATAATATTTCGACTGATCAGCGAAGGAATTCCTTCGCCTTCTTTCCGCCATGGCTGGTTTTTCATTGGACCGATATCTCTATAACCAAATACCGCAACGAGAAAAGCGTAAACTGCAGAAACTGCAGCAGCTTCAGTAGGACTTGCAATTCCACCGTAAATTGAACCCAGCACGATAAAAATCAGCATCAGACCACCGGTGGCACTGGCTCCGGAGGATAAAATTTCACCGAATCCTGCCCAGGGAAGACTCGGAATTTTTTTTGCGCGGGCAACAACATAGATAACCACCATGAGCATTAAGCCCATCATCAGACCCGGTAGAAAACCGGCCATAAACATGCGTGCTGCTGAAACCTCGGTGGCGGCAGCGTAGACCAGCATTACAATTGATGGCGGAATGAGTATACCGAGAGTGCCTGCATTAGCGATAATACCGGCAGCAATATTCTCTGGATATCCGGCCTTGACCATGCCAACTATAACTATTGAACCGATGGCGGCAACGGTTGCCGGAGATGAGCCTGAAACTGCGGCAAAAATCATACAGGCAATGACTGAGGCCATGGCCATTCCCCCCCGGATATGTCCAACCAGGGAGAGAGCAAAACGAATGATACGCCGGGCAACACCACCTGTTGATAAGAAGGTGGAAGAGAGTATAAAGAACGGTATGGCCAGCAGAGTGTAGTGCTCTGACAGAGATTCAAAAAGCTTCAGCGCAATTGATGCCAGTGAATCACTGGAAAAGAGAAGTATTGTTGTGATACTGGAAAGACCAAGGGCAAGTGCGATAGGCATACCTATCAGCATGCAGGCAAAAAGAAGTACGAATAGAGCAACAGTAGTCATGAGGGTGCCTCCTCTTTGGTAATATCCTTAGCAAGCTCCATACTCTCTTTTGCTTCATCGGCATGCTTGAATCCATCCGCATCGCCCTTGATTACAGACCAGAGAATGATAAGCAGTCGAACAGAGAGAAAAGCAAAACCAACCACCAGCATACTATGCGCAATCCAGGCGGGCAGTGGTAAATCCTCCAGGGTAATGCCTATCATTTTAATTTTTGCCAGATAGACCCAACTCCCCTCGAGGATAAGAAAACAGTATAAAAGGGCAAGAATAGCGGCAATTGCTGTAAGTACACGTCTTCCTGTCCTGGGGAAAAGCCTGACAAAGGAATCCATACCGATATGAGAGCCAACCTTCAACCCATATGAGGCTCCAAAAAGTACAAACCAGGCAGACATGTGCAGAGTAAGTTCCTGTGACCACATAAAACCGGTATTAAATCCAAAGCGCATAACAACATCTACAAACACCAGCAGTGTTGTCAGTACCAGCAAAATGCAGATAACCGCCTCTTCGGTACGATTCAAGATTCGCATAAACATAATTTACCTCTTACTGGCTGACCCGGATGTATAAACGGTATCACAGCTTTTCAGGAGTAAGAACGAAAAAAGCAGATCCCCCCCTCAAAGTGGGGATCTGCTTTGAAGGGTTTTACATATTTGATTTATACGCTGCGTCGATCATATCTTTTCCTATCTCTTTCTCAAATTGCTGCCAGACTGGTTTCATCGCTTCTACCCACTGGCTGCGTTCTGCAGCACTGAGTTCTATTATCTTAGAACGTTTGGAATCGATAATTTTTTGACGGTCATCAAGTGATTTCTGGGCTGCAATTTTATTGCCGAAAGCAATTGCCTCGTCCAGTGCTTTTTTGATTTCTGACTGAATATTTTTGTCAAGTCCCATCCAGAATTCTTTAGAGGTTACGACCATATAATCAAGCAGACCATGATTGGATTCTGTGATATAGGGCTGTACTTCAAAGAATTTTTTTGAGTAAATGTTAGACCAGGTGTTTTCCTGACCATCAATTGCTCTGGTCTGCAGGAGAGTAAAAACTTCAGAGAAAGGCTTCTTCAAAGGAGTCGCGTGAACGGCCTCGAATTGAGCTGCAAGGACGTCGGAAGACATAATGCGGAATTTCAGACCCTTGGCATCAGCCGGTACCCTAAGCGGTTGGCTGGATGAGAGCTGTTTGAGACCATTATGGAGATAGCCGAGACCTACAAGGCCTTTTTTCTCCAGAGATTTAAGAAGCTCATGTCCTTTGTCACTTTGCTGAAACTTTCCTACCGCTGCCATATCCTTAAAGAGAAAAGGGAGGTCAAAGATCTGCAGTTTTTTTGTATAGCGGGAAAACTTGGACAGCGCAGGTGCTCCCATCTGAACATCGCCAAGCAGCATCGCCTCAAGAACTTTATTGTCTCCAAAAAGCTGTGAGTTGGGGAATACTTCAACTTTAACCTTACCCGCAAGTTTTTCTTCAACCAGTGCTTTGAATTTATTAGCCATCTGGCCTTTGGGAGTGTTTTCAGCAACAACATGGGAAAATTTGATTACAATAGGTCCGCTGGCGAGAGCTGAGCCAGCAATCAGGGTGGCAGAAAGTGCTGCCGTAGCAACCAGTGTGGTAATTTTTCGTAACATACATTTCTCCTTAAATTAAATGTAAACTTCACATGTGAACCCCCGGTGACATGATTCCACAGCGAAAAAACAGAGACGCAGCTTTAAAGTGTTGTCATCGAGAGCTGAACAGTGTATGAGTCTCCCTCCGGAAACCTTCCATCTGACTTACGGGGATGAGTGATTTAAGAATTCCTGTTAAAAAAGGAAAATCCCAATTACTTCCCTGGGAGCCCAAGCGCTGTTCATTTATCGATTCAGGGTAATACCCTCCAGCTGTTATTGCAAATAATATACCAGTTATTTCAACCTGGGAATCGAAAAAGGGTGTTGGGGGCTAGTTTTGTAAGAACCGCTCTGAAAACAGGTAAACGTAGATTCCGGAGAACTTGAAGTTAATATCAGACCTTGGAAGGCAGAGTGTTTCGCGATGGCGATGGGTGGATATCCACTCATTCAATGGTTGAAATGGGTGGGAAGTCGATGATTATGGAACTTTATTGCCGAAAGTCTGTCGTAATAAACAGGTGAGCACCCTAACCCGAATAAATCGGACTTTTTACGACACCATCATTATTTATAATCACTTTTATCCAGACCATGCTTTTGCATTTTGTCATAGAGGGTTTTTCTTGGAATAGCCAGCGTCGCCATAACTTCCTTGATGCTGCCGTTTGCTCCTGCCAGTGCCTGTTCAATGAGGCTTCGCTCAAAACATTCAACCTGTTGCGGGAGAGATTGGGGCTGATCTTTATCCTGGCCGGATAAGAGTTTTTCCAGAGAAAAACCGAACTGGTCTCCAATGAGTACATACCGTTCAGCAAGGTTTCTTAATTCCCGGACATTTCCAGGCCATGCATAGCCGAGCAGGACTTGCATCTGTGATCCATCAGGTATCGGTACTTCTTTCTGGTATCTGTGGCCGGCAACAAGAAGAAAATGATGGAATAACAGAACTATATCATCTCGCCGTTCACGCAGTGGAGGAATTTCCAGGCTGACGACGTTAAGTCGGTAATAGAGATCCTCCCGAAACTGCCCCTCCTCAGCTGCGGAAAGCAGATCAACTTTTGAAGCTGCAACGACACGGAGATCCAGAGGAATAAGATCATTGGATCCAAGCCGTTCCAGGGATCTTTCCTGAAGGACCCTGAGAAGGTTAATCTGCACCCGAAGCGGCATCGATTCAATCTCATCAAGAAGCAGAGTTCCCCCATTCGCGTGCTCAAGTTTGCCAATTCTTCGTGTTCTTGCGTCGGTAAAAGCCCCTGCTTCATGACCAAAAAGTTCGCTTTCCATCATTGATTCGGGCACTGCCCCGCAATTGATGGCCACAAAATTCTTGTTCCGCCTGGTACTGTTTTCATGCAGTGCCCTGGCTACAAGTTCTTTACCCGTCCCTGTCTCTCCAAGAACAAGGACATCTGCTCCTGTGTCTGCAACCTGGGCAATGGTAGATCTGAGATGCTCCATAACCTGCGTCCGACCAAGAATACGAGGGCCGGGAGCACTGTGCAGTTCAAGTTCGCGGCGCAAGTTTCTGTTTTCCAGGGTAAGGCTTCTTTTTTCCAGTCCTTTTACAACAGTTTTGACAAGTCTCTCTGTTGAGTAGGGTTTTTCAATAAAATCATATGCCCCGTCCCGCATTGCCTTAACAGCTATGGAAATATCACCATGGCCGGTAATCAATATAACCGGCAGATCCCGGTCTATTTTCTGAACTTCTGAGAGAAACTGTAAGCCGTCCATATTGGGCAGACGGATATCACAGACAATTACTCCGGGCCACTCCCGGCTGACCAGTTCCAATCCGTTTTCTGCACAGTCTTTACAGACAACTGCAAGGTCGGCAAGTTGAAGGGTCTGCCTGTTAGCCTGACGGATATGTTTTTCATCATCGATGAAGAGTACCTGCTTTTTATCTGCCATGATTTCTGTCTTCTGGTTGCCTCATTAACACTAACCCGACAAGTTGGAATTTTTTTTAGTATGACTGGATAAGTACCATGGTGCTATATCATAGGCACATAATTTCAACATACACTTCTCAATTTCTCGGAGTCTACGCTTACCTGTTTTTTCCAACAGAAGTTCTGGAGTAAAGCACTAATGTATCCAGATAATTGTTATGCTTTTCCTATTAAGATTTCGAATCTTGCACCCGTAGATGATTTCGCAAGTTTTATCTGACCTCCGATATCCTGGATAATACTATCACTTATGCTTAGACCGAGTCCCAGGCCATATCCCGATTTCTTTGTAGTGTAAAAAGG
>JAFDME010000142.1 GCA_019306075.1 Deltaproteobacteria bacterium
AGTACCTTACTCCGTAAAAGCTGTAAAGAAAAACAAGAAAATGAAGAAGGGTATTTAACCACAAAACCAGGTAGATACCTCCAAGGTACTTACTTGCAGCTTGTCTGCGTTAGACTGTCAGGCTGTCAGGAAAAGCAAAAGACGGAGAATAACCTCCCCTAAAAGCCTTCAGCCTAAATAACCTGTTGATTTAACAGAATGAACTCATAATAAATTTCTGTTTTTTATTACAGCTTTTACGGAGTAAGGTACCAATGAAAAGCAGTTCGTCTCTATCAGGCAGGGTACTGATTATCGGTTCCGGTATAGGTGGTCTCAGTACTGCCATTATTTTAGCGAAACTGGGTTTGGATGTAACCGTCCTGGAAAAAAATGCTCATCCCGGCGGATTGATGCGCAGCTACAGTCGTGACGGGATTGAGTGTGCTGTTGGTGTGCATTATCTGGGTTCCCTGGGCAGGGGCCAGATTCTCAGGAGTTTCTTTGATTTTCTAGGGGTCAGTGAGGAAATACCGGTTGTGCAAATGGGCCAGGATGGTGTGGTTGACCGCTACGATTTTTCCACCTCCGCCAGCAGTTCCTGGTGTTTTGATCTGCCCCAGGGGATGGATAACTATGAAGAGAACCTTAATAGGTCTTTTCCCGGAGAAGAGGAAAAGATAGCAAAACTGCTTCTTTCTCTTCGTGAGGCGGAAAGGCAACTGCATGGGCTGGATTTTTTATATTCAGCAGATAATGATTTTTCCCTGCTGGATCAGTCCCGTTCCATGGGTGAGATCATGACCGAACTTCAATGTTCAGCGGGGCTGCAAAGTGTTCTTTCCATTCCGTCCTGCTGGATTGGTGTTCCTCCAAATGACTGCCCTGCCTACTATCATAATATGGCTCTTGCCTCCTATATCTCCTCCTCATGGCGGCTGAGGCGAAATGGCTCTGATATGGCTGATGTTTTTGCCGACCGTTTTAAAGAACTGGGTGGACAAATTATTACCGGTGCAGAGGTGCGCAGGATCAATGTTGACGCTCGTGTTGTAACCGGTCTGCAGTTACAATCAGGAGAGGATCTGATGGCAGGGACTGTCATTGGAGCTGTACATCCCAAAGTTGTCTTAAAAATGCTTTCCAGTGGAGATGTAAAGCCTTCGTACCGGCAGCGGATCAGCAATCTGCAGGATACTCATGGCATTTTTTCCGTACATCTTAGCCTTGACGCTGATATGCATCCGGAAATTCCCTATAATATTTTTAAAATCAATGCAGCGCATAATGGTGATGTGGCAGACCTGAAATATTATCAGATTCGAAAAAGCGAGCAAAAAGATACCACTCTTCTCTCCATACTGACCTCCGGGAAAGATGAATTATGGGAACCCTGGGTGAAGACAACAAGTGGTCACAGAGGGAAAGAGTATATCGAAAGAAAAGAAGGACATTCCTGGAAACTGGTTAGAGAGGCGGAAGCATATTTCGGCTCTTTCAAGGGACTGAAATTTCTTGACGCCTACACGCCTCTGACCATACGGGACTGGGTAAACAGTCCTGGAGGGAGCGCTTACGGGGTGCTGCGATCGTCGAGTCAAATGCTTGCGACTGCCCTGCTGAACCGTACTGCTGTTAAAGGATTATACCTTGCGGGACAGAGTGTAATGGCTCCCGGAATCATCGGTACCATTATGGGTTCCCTGAGCACGGTAAAACTGGTTCTCGGGACAGATGAGTTTAACAGAAAGATTAAATTTTAAGGAGCCTGCCGTGACAGGAGTTGCTCTGTTCTTTATTGGTACTCTGTTTTTCCTCTGGGTTTCCCGCAGGGCGCTGGGAAATCCGGGAAGCCACGGTTTCTTTCGGTTTTTTATTTTTGAAGGGGTTTTACTCCTGGTTCTACTCAATTATCCTTACTGGTTTGTCGAGCCGATATCACCGCAGCACCTTCTGTCCTGGTTTTTTCTTCTCGTTTCCATTTTTTTTGTCACTCAGGCTCTCTGGACGTTGAAGAGAGAGGGAGGCTATTCAGAGCGGCGGGAGATGCCGGAAAATTTCTCTTTTGAAAATACTGTTGATCTTGTTGAGAACGGGCTTTACCGTTATATAAGACATCCGATGTATAGCTCTTTACTTTTTCTTGCCTGGGGAGCCTTTTTAAAACATGTTACACTGTTAAACAGTATGCTGGTTCTCACTGTTTCCGGATTCATTATAGTTTGTGCCAGGGTGGAGGAACGTGAAAACACCAGGTTCTTCGGTGAGGTTTATGAAAAGTATATGGAACGGACCAAAATGTTTGTACCCGGCCTGTTTTGAGTACTCTGCATTGCAGAGTATTGTTTTTTCTTACAAAAGTCCTGGGGTAAGGCACTAATCCGAATAAATCAGAAATTTAGAATGCTTGGATAAGTGCCATGGAAGCAAATTCAACCATGCAATTTTAAGCAACCTTTTGTAATTTCTTGTTTTTCTTGCAGAAGTTCTGGGGTAAGGCACTAATCTTTGGGATCCTGAATATGGAAAATAAAAATAACAAAATCAGTGATGCATTTTTTATCGTAGTAAATGAAAATTCATGCCCATATTATGACCTGGGTGATGAGATAAAAGTCGAAAACAGCAGTCTCGTAATCTCCTCATTTAAGCCTGTTTGTCTCTTTCTTTCCGATAGGATAGAAAGCATCGTTAAATCAAAAGAAACTTTCAGCAGGTTTCGCAGGCCAGTTATCCCAAAAAATCATTCGAGTAGTCCGAAGTCCAAATATAACTGTGGTGGATGCACAGGTTTGATTCACTTTGAGGTCAAACAGGAAAAAGAATATGCTACTCTCCAGATGAAATTACTTAAAGAGTCAATAGAGCAGCGCAGGAGACAGCATTTAAAAAAATTTTATAATATGTTGAGAAAGCAGAACATATTTAAGTCACTTGAGAACGAATCGCTGGAAGATTTCATTCTGTTTTTAGATTTCAAAACTATCCTTGCGGAAAAGGTACTTGTAAAAAAAGGGGGTCCAGGTACTCACCTGTATATCATATTGAAAGGGCGGGTTGCTGTGCTTGATGACAATAATCAAAAGATATCAGAGATAAACCCCGGTGGGATATGTGGTGAGATGAGCCTTCTTACCGGAGAGCCCGAGAGCAACTCTCTTCACACGATAGATGGCACGCAGGTTGCTATGCTAAGTGTTAAAAATTTCAGAAAAATTATCAAAAAATATCCCGCTCTGCAAATATTTCTTTTCAAACTTTTGATTGACCGTGTGCAGGCCGTGGCACTACGTTCAGGCAGTATAGCTTCGGGGATGACAGGGGACCTGCAGGAGGTGCCCGCTGTTGATCTGATGCAGCTTATAAATTCTTCACAGAAAACAGGTTCCCTTGAACTCGTTCTCCCTCAGGGTAGAGGTATTGTTTATTTTTATGAAGGTGAAATTATCTCTGCTCAATTCCTGAATCTGCAGGGAAAAGAAGCTGTTTACGTCCTGCTGGGCGGCAAAGAAGGAATCTTTGCTTATAATAAGGGAATTCCAAGTGAATTTAATAAGTTGCATCCGATAGGAGGGTTTATTGGATTGATGATGGAGGGGGTTCAGAGGCTTGATGAGCAAAATCAGGAATTATAGCACTTCAAAAGGGTGTGACTATAAAAGCAGGATTTAGTACTTTACTCCAGAACTTCAATAAAAACAAATAATTGAGGAGTGTATTTTGAAATTATGTACCTATGTATAGCACCTGCGAGCATTATTTTTTCGAAAATAACGAAGCGGTGGGGAGAAATGCATTCTCGGACAGGCTCCTGGTATTTCTGCGTCGTTTCAACTTGTCCATGTGTCGATGCTACGGGACATTGTATGGAACGTTTGAAGGTGAAATAGCTGGATCCGGGATGGTATAGTATTTGCCTTACGAAATCAGAAATGGTATAAACATGCCTCGTATCAGCATGTATAAGATAAAAAGGGGGCGGTTGAGATAGCCGCCTGATTAGCAACTTTTTGTTAAATGATTCTTTGTTAAACCGAAAAGAAGCCAAAATGTCAGCGTCGGTGACCACTCCGGGTGATTCTCCCTGGTTTTCCGGGCACTTCCCCGGCGATCCGATTCTTCCTGGAATTGCACAACTGAAGATGGTTGTCGACCTGATCTCTGCCTCCGGGCGGGGCAGGTTTTCCCTGACTGGTCTGAGCCGGGTTAAGTTCCGGAAAATTGTCAGGCCGGACGAGTCACTCGATATTCAGGTTACATGTACAGACAAGGAAGACCAGTATATATTTAGAATTACCAGCGGAGAGGAAGAGGTGTGCTCCGGCAGGATGATTTCCACTCAAAATTTAAAATAATGAGTTCATGACTAACGATATAAATAAGACCATTACCCGGATTGCCGAAATCATCATCAACGAGCTCAAGCTCGAAGATATTACACCCGAGACTTTTGATGCCGATCTTGATCTGGTTGACGAGGTGGGTATCGACTCTATGGATCTGGCCACTGTTGTTCTGGTGTTAAGGGATGAGTATGGGGTACGTATTGATGAAGATGATTATCCCAAATTGACGACAGTGCGAATTATTGCCGGCTATATTAATGATAAACTGAGCGGCAGTGAATAGATGTCTGCAGGGAAAAAGATATATAAGTTCTCTGATATAATCGCAGACCCGGCAATCAGGGAGCGCTGGGAAAAGGTTCGGCGTTATTTTTTTCTGCGTGAATCCACCTACGATATGAGCAATCGCTGTAATATCCGTTGCGAAGGGTGTTACTATTTTACCGGTGAAAAACAGTTTGCCGCTGAAAACAGTGATGAAAAATCCTGGCGGCAGCTCCTTCAATCGGAGAAAAAACGAGGCATTACCTTCGTTGTTTTAGCCGGTGCTGAACCCTCCCTTGTTCCCGCTTTATGCAGGGCCTGTTATGATGTGATACCTCTTGGTACCATTGCCAGTAACGGTCTCAAGCCAATCCCTGAAGAGATAGATTATCAGATTCATATCTCGGTGTGGGGAAATGATGAGACCAGTCTGGCCATCCGCAGAGCTCCCGACATGCTTGCCCGACAGATGGAAAATTACAGGGATGATGGCAGGGCGATATTTGTCTACACCTTTACTCCTGAAAATATTGATGAGGCCCGGGGGGTGACCCGGATGCTGGCTGATTATGGTCAGAAAATTACCTTTAATATGTTCTCGGCTCCGGTTGGCTACAGCGGACATCTTCGCCATACCGGCAAAAGCCTTGAAAAAACGAGGCAGGTAATGGGCGAATTGCTCTTCGAATACCCGCAGACTGTTCTTTTTTCTCCATACAATATTGTTGCTCACACAAATGAACGGGGACTGCATGATCTTTTCTCCTGTTCCTATCCCCGAATGAATCCCTCCACCGATATCGGACTTGGCAGGTCATTCAGGCAGTATCGTACAGATCTGCAGTGGGACCGCGCTGCTGCCTGCTGCGTGCCGGACACCGATTGTGACGACTGCCGGCATTATGCAGCAGGCAGTGCTGTTGTTACCGCCAGAATGTATCGGCATGCCACAGATCCGGAGACATTCTCCGCCTGGCTGGACTATGTTGACACCTATCTCGCTGTCTGGGTCAGGGGCTATCAAAAGGGGTCTAACCTCTGCAACACTTTTATTAATCCACCGTCAAGCATATAGTAAAATTATGATAACTGTCAGTTCCCTGCTCGATGATCACTGGTATGAGCGCTATAAAAAAATTTCCAGACTCAATATTCGCAGCTCCATCTACGATGTGACCAACCGCTGTAATCTGCGCTGTAAAGGGTGTTTCTTTTTTTCCTCCGGAGAGCATGAAGTGGCAGCCGAAGAGAATGATGTAGACAAGTGGTATGGTTTTGTCGAAAAAGAGATGGAGCGGGGAGTGAACCTGGCAATTTTAATCGGTGGAGAACCTACTCTCTGTCTTGACCGGGTTGAGGCCTTTTATAAAAAATTGCCCACCTTCTGCGCAACCAACGGGCTGATAAAAGTACCGAGGGATCGCTTTCCCGATATGATGGTCGGTCTCTCCCTGTGGGGGGATGAGGAGGATGAAAAAATTCTCAGGGGCAAGGATACCTTTAAAATTTCCAGTGGCAATTATGAAGGTGACCCCCATGCCTATTATCTCTATACTATAACTCCAAAACAGTTGGGCAAAACAGAACAGATTATCCGCAAAATCAGGGATGTCGGGCTTAAGGTTCATATTCAGCTTCTCTCCAACGACGAGGAGGTCGATGGTTTCTCCTGGCAGCCGGATGAGCTTGTTGCCGTTCGTGAGGAGATGGACGATATGCTGGATGCTTATCCGGAAACGATGATCTCTTCAAGATATTATCACGAAATCATCACCACCGGAAAAATGCTGGATCGTTCCTTTGGCTGGCTGGAGTGTCCCTCTGTCACGGAACCTCTTGACAAGAGAGAGCCCCGACCGAAAAGGCTGACAAATTTTATCCGCTGGTCGTCTGATCTTAAGACCATGCATCGCTGCTGCACCTCGGAAACTCGTGACTGTTCCACCTGTAAGGATGGCGCGGCTCATATGAGCTGGGTTATGGTCAATAAACGGGCTCACATTAAAACCTCGAAAGATCTACAAAACTGGATCGAAGTGTATGAGATGTTTGCCAAACTGTATCAATTTATTCCCTGGTGACGGTCTATGGGAGCAAAAGATGCGGTTATTGTCGGCTACGATGTTATTTCTCCTCTGGGAAGTGATCTGACTTGCCAGTGGCAGAGGGCTCTTAAGGGGGAGAGCGGTATTGGCAGGTTGACCCGCTTTACCCTACCTGATGGTTTTCCTGTTCATATTGCCGGCCAGGTTCCTGATATTGATCATGAAGATTATCCGTTCCTCTCCGCCCGGCATCAGGCTGCCTGGAGTTCCCCTGTCTTCAAATATTCGATGCTTTCTGTTGTACGGGCCCTGCAGCGCAGCGGGCTGACAATATCCTCTGATATTGCCTCCAGAACAGCAGTCACCTACAGTTCCGCCATTGGCGGGCTGGATGCAGTTCTAAAAGCGGACAGACGACTGCAAAGTGAGAATAAACTGCCTGTTCCTTACGCCAATCCAAACTCCTGCATTAATATGATCGGTGGCAAGATAGCCATTGAAACAGGAGCCAGAGGCCCGATTACCTCCACCATTACCGCCTGTGCCACCGGTCTTACCTCAATGGTTGCAGGTTCCATGTTTCTTGCCCAGAACAGGGCTGATGTCTGTATCTGTGGAGCAGTTGATTTTGCCCTGGTTGAACCGATTGTAGCCGGTTTTTATACCATGAACGGAGTGTATAATCCCAGGGAGGGGAGGGAGAATGAGCCGCCGGCAATGGCCAGCAGACCCTTCTCTGCTGACCGGCGCGGCTTTGTTATCTCCGAAGGCGCGGGTGCGGTGATTATTGCCACCAGAGAATTTGCAGAGGCCCATGGCTTAAGATATAAAAGTGAGCTGGCAGGCTGGAGCATGACTTCAGATGCGCACCATTTTGTTGCGCCCTATTTTGAAACTATCCGGGACTGTATGGCAGGGGCTTTGGACGATGCTTCCCTGCTGCCGCAGGATATCGATGCGGTCAACGGTCACGCCGCTTCCACCAGGGTCGGGGATAAGGTCGAATATGATGCTCTACGGGCAATATTTGGAGACGACCTTCCTCCTGTTTGTGCCAATAAATCGATGATAGGTCATGCCATGGGTGCCTCCAGTGTTATTGAAACCATCTTTACGCTGCAGGGTATGAGTGAGGCCGTTCTCCCTCCAACTATCAATTATGCTGCTGATCTGGAAATTGATATCGACTGTGTGGCCGAGGGAAAGCGGGTTCTGGAGCAGGAGTTTGTGCTGAAAAATTCATTTGGTTTTGGTGGCTGTAATGTCTGTGCAGTTTTTAAGAGAGTGGATTGAGAAGCGGCTATGAAACCAGCGAAAAACAGAAGGGTCTTTGTTGTCGGTTACGGTGCAGCGACTGCCCTTGGCAACAGTTTTGGAAAGACATGGCAGGGCGCAGCTGACGGGTTGGCCGGATTTCGCAGGTTGACCCGCTGTAAGATAACCAGCCGGGCCAATGTTGTGGGTGAGATTCCCGATTGGGATCCGAGTGACTTCTCCTATGTTAACCGCAAGGAAGCTTCCCTCTGGAATGCTGATTATGTATTTCTGACCATGGAGATCTGTCGCCAGGCCCTTGCCCATGCCGGGCTGGAAATCAATGAGGAGACAGGGCCGAGGACCGGTTGTCTGATCGGTTCAGCTCTGAACGGCACTGATGCATACCGGGTTGCCATGGACAACTATGTGAACCGGGGCCCCCTCAAAGTCAGCCCCTA
>JAFDME010000143.1 GCA_019306075.1 Deltaproteobacteria bacterium
GAACAGGGAATCAAACCTGCTGAATTAAAAAAATAGCAGATAACAGCAGCAGTACGGCAATAGCGGTTCGACGGGGAGACTCCGTCGAACCGCTATTTTTATTTTCTGAACTCAACCACCGGTTTATCACCTTTTTTAAACACAATGCCCGGATTACGGATAAGCAGCCGGTCCTCGTCGATTTTAAAATGTGACAACAGGTACTTTTTTACTGCCTGGGAACGGCCGTCGCCAAGCTCAAAGAGCGCTTTTCGGGTAGCTTCCGATTGAACTTTCGGTCCCCCTTTATCCTTTCCACTGCTGCTATTTCCTCCCGCCTCATCAACACCAACCTTAGCGCAGATTGAATAACTTGTTTTATTATCCTTCTCGATCGCCTTGCCTACCTTGTCAAGGATCTCGCTCTGCTCTCCGGAAATATCAATTACACCCGGTTCAAATTCCAGTGAAGGAAGATCCGAATGGAGCAGTGATGCCCCCACCTCAGCCCCTACAAAGGCAAGTGCTCCGGCGGGTCCAAGGAAGGTATATGCCAGATACGGTGCAACGGCCACCGTTATTCCCTTACTCAGGGCAGTAATCACAATATCCGCCACCCCTACACTCATGCTGTCAAGATCTCCACTCAGGGGGATTTTCAGTTCGATATCCCCATCCCGGTCCCGCAGCATGGTCAGGGCCAGATCAAGGGGTACTGGCAGCTGATTGTTCAATTTGTCTGCCAGCTCACCTTTAATAGTTTCTACTTCAAGATCTTTGAGAACAACCTCATTCTTCATATCTATTTCCCCATCAGCAATCTTAAGAGATGAGGTCAGATCAAGGCTTCCCCGGGGGAAAAAAGTCCCGATAGCATCTATGGCATAGGGAGAGATGGTGATCATTGAATAGTTCTGCAGAGTGGTCTGCTGGTCAATGGAAAGGTTCTCCGCCAAAGGTGCAGCACTGCCCTCAATTTTCAGAGGTGCATATTTGTCAAACTTGCCCTGCAGGGAATAACTGAAGGGATGCTGCGGATCGGTAAGGTCGATATCATGCACCTGCAGCGACTTGATTTTCAGTGTAGTTGTGAAAAGTTTTGATAATGTCTCATCAGTAAATTTAAACCCACTGGCCCCGGCAACATTAATCTCATTTATCTTCACCGGCAAACCGGAACTCTTCTCCGTCCTGCCGGAACTGCCTACCTCTTCTTTCTCCTGCCCTGCTGCCGGTTCAGCAGTTTTCTGACGTTTTACGTGGGCAAAAACAGAATCGATATCAATCGAAGCCAGGCTCACCCCCTGCTCGGTAGAATAACTGATCTTTCCGGCATTGAGTTTTCCAAGGGTAACCATTGGATCTTTATCTTTATCTTTCAGGAAGATACCATTGGCTACTGAAACTTTTTTCACCGTTGTGGAAATATCACTGTTCACCTGAATCGTATCTGCAGTAACTGCATCCATCTGAGCAAGCAGCATCTTTTTTTCATCATCAACAATATTCGGTTTTTCAACCGTCACACGCCCCACACCGACACTTTTAAGATCAGGGCTGACTATATCCGTCACATCAATTGACGGAATCGTCACACTGACCGGGATATCCGAAGAAGAGTGAATATTTAGCTTTTTAAACAGAAGCGAACCGATCTTCACTCCTCCGGATCCATCATCCTTTACCCCAGCCATGGAGATCCCGGCAAGAGTCAATAATGGCGCATTTTTTTTCTTTATTTCCAACCCTTCTGCACCAAGGGAAAATTTACCTTTGAAGGAAGGAGAATCTTTCAGCAGCAGGGAAAAATCGACTTTAGACTGCAAACTGTTCTGTTTAATCTGCAGATCCCCTTCTTTCACAGCGACTTGAACTCCTTTGGATTTCAGCCCTCCACCCAGAGTAACCTGCTGACTCTGCCCGCCAAGCTGATATTTCACCAGCCCTGACCAGGTAAGCTGTTTCTCACCGATCTCAAACCCGGTCATTTTGACAGCTGTTTCGTCAAAGAGAGTGTCCCCCTGGTAGGTAACAACGAGATCATGCCCGATTGCAACTTCCGTCTTACCTGTCAGATTAAGTTTTGACTGGGAAACTGCAATAATTTCCGGCAGAGAGAATGTTGTGGTGTCCCCAAGCAGTACCCCGTCCGTGCGGACGAAATCCGCACTTCCGCTGCCCACACCCATAATATATTCAACCTTGCCATCATAAGAGAGTAATTGGTTGCCGACTTTCATCAATGCACCATTTACATCCATGCTGTAGGCAGGGTCAGCAACCTGAAGTTTTCCATCGGCCCGGACACTTAACCCTTTGCTATCAGTTCCTGTCTCTACCCGCACTGTTCCATCCCAGGATGTATCCCCGGTTGCTGTTTTTAAAATATCCATGGAAAAACCGGTGGGCGCGAGCTTCAGTGACGCGCCTGTATCAACAACAACCTCTTCACCAATTGTTACAGTTGTTTTGCCAACTATACTTATATCTGAATTGTCAATTTCAATGATTGGATCCGGCATATCAAACGAGGCTTTTGTTGCTCTCAGATCACCATCAACATCAACAACCATCTCATCAGGATTCATCGAAAAAGAGATCTTGCCCTGCCACCCTGCACCGGCCTTTGTTGCCCATCCCTCACCGGCGATATCTCCCTCCTCAAGATCAATATCTCCATCGTAGTGAACACTCATGCTCTCACTGTCAGTCATGGAGAATACAATATCACCGCTGAGACCAGCCGTACCGCTGAACGGGTGGAGATATTCCGCCATTAAACCTGCCAGATCATCGAGATGTACATCTTTGAAATCCACAGTTCCCTTTACTTCCATCTTCGGAACCAGGTTGAATGCGGTCAGGTCTAATGCGACCGGCGCTCCGTTTAATGTCCCTTTCAGAGTGAGAATACCAGCAGGTTCCCCGGGATCGGTACTGAACCTGTCAATAAGTGCATCCTCTATAACCAACTCAACGGTGAGGTCTGGCTGCTTATAGCGCACTGTAACATTTTTTATATCTATCTGGTCTGCCGCAAATATCCACGGCACTTCTTTTTCAAGTTCTTCCGCAATTTCTGCCGGACTGTCTACGGGATCATCCTGGCCTGGAGCAATGCTGTACGATGCAATACGCAGGGTACCGTCTTCATATTGCTCAATATCCACATCCAGGTTAGTGATCGTGGCTCTTTCTAAACTCGCCTCACGGCTGAACAGATTTTTCAGGCCGACATTCAAGTATATGGTTGAATCGGAAAAAACCGTCTGCCCGTCTTTTTCAATATCCACTCCCTGCAGGGTAGCAGTTCCCGTAAAGGGGTTAAACCGTACTTTCTCGACTATGGCACTATCGGCACCGTTGTCCAACAGCCATTTTTGCAGATACAGTCTGGCACCAATGGGCAGACTGATCGCTGCGGCGGCGATAAAAACAACCAGCCCTGTAACTACTTTCACACTTCGCCTCTTCCATAAACGGCGCAGGCCCGAATCGGCAGTAGAGTTGTCATTTTTTGTCATATCATGTCCTAATCCGAATAAATCGGAACAATTTAAAATGGAGGGATAATCCGGCGATGATCGTTCGATAGCACGATACAATAATGATTATTTATATTTTTGCCAATTTTATCAAATGGAGGGCGCATACAGTAACCGTATCCTATTTGCCGGCCTCTGAATGGAAACGCAGAATCGGCTTATCTCCTTCACCGTAAAGGGTCAAGCTCTGTCCCCGGATAATAAACCGTTTTACGAGGGCAAGAGCTTCCAGGAACCTTTTTTCCTGCTCTGCTCCGTCAGCACACATCATCATCGTCCCCGCCAGAGGTCCGAGCTGCAGACTGCTGTCTTTCAGCTTATAGCCGCCGGTGAACCGGTTGCATCCAGAGAAACCGCTCACCATTGTTTCCTCAGGGGAGAGAACCATGTGCAGCTCTTTCCTGTCAGCACCGGGTAAAATTGGCAGATCGTCGATCTCAATCAGTTTCCAATATGTCTCTGTCAATTTCGCACCACTTCCATTTCCGTCAGTCCGGGATACCAAAATTTTCAGAGGGGCCTTGCCGTGATCGGTAAATGCGGGAATATGTTCCTTATTGATAAATAGCAGATGCCCGTCGACCTCAATCCTGACACGTATGCCATAGCGATTTCTCTCACTAATTCTGTCCGGATCATACTCCAGTATAAAATCCCACGGAGGTCCTCCCCGTGTTGCAAAACTGGTGGTAGCGATCACCTCTGCACGAACATCCGCCCTGGACATATCCTCGAGATAGATACGGACCACAGCATGCGGCGGCAGCATCATACGTTCGCGGTACCAGACACTCCCACTGATTGTCTGCAGACTCTCCTTTTTATCCCCTGCCAGCGAATGGCCTTCCGTAACAACAGTAAGTATGCCAAAAATTACCAGCAACAAAAAGAATCCTGCCCTCCTGCTTTCCATACTCTTCCCCTCCATTATTCATATCCTTCAGCAGGGTCGTGCTGCAAGTCCACTCCACGCTGCGATACAGCTTCACCCGTTTCCACTGTTCACCTGCCCTGAACGAATGGGACTTTTTACGACGCCATCAAAAATAACAGACCGAAAAACCCACCGGAAGTTCCAGATGACTGACTGTTATTTCTTATGAAGAATACCGATCATGGGTTATAATTGAAAAGATATATACACCACACTCAATAAAATCATTCCTGTTTAAAAAAAATAAAATGACAAAAAAAGAGTGGCAGAAGATCCTGGAGGCAAAACAACTTCTTGGGCTGGGCGACAGTGCCACCCTGGCAGAGATTAAACATGTCTTTCGCAGCTGCTCCAGGCAGTACCACCCGGACCTGGCCGGTAACACCCGGGAAAACAGAAAAAAAATGCAGCAGATCAATGAAGCGTATCAGGCCATTCTTATCTACTGCACGAACTTCAGCTTCCCCCTGGTGTTTAACGAGCAGGATCTGGAGATGGATGATGAAGAGTGGTGGATGAGCCGCTTCGGTCAGGACCCTCACTGGAGCAAAAAATAACTGTTCGCATAACTTCCCTTCGGCCGGATTTGTCACTCAAAAACAATCCCTGAGATGGCGAACTATCCTTCCAGCACAGCTCCCACAGTACCAAAGAAAAAGCGCCGTCCCAATCGGGCATGCAGCAGCGAAGCCTTTTCCAGACCTGTGCAATGAGACACACCAATATGTTTAATATTATATTTTTCAATGACTTTGAGGGTTTCATCAAATTGCCGGTCTGTGGAGAATCCCAGGTGCGTTCCGCCGATAATAGCAAAAATATTTTCATTATGCAGCCGGTCAATGACGTAATTGATAATATTAATCATCCCGGCATGGGCGCATCCCAGAACGATGATTAATCCATTCTCAGTCTCAACAATCATCGACAAATCATCAAGCAGGGGATCAGGATTAACCTGTTGACCGTCATCGGAGATGAGCGTCATATTGGCGTCATCCTTTTCGAATGCACTCTTACGGGGGATCTCACCGGTCAGATAAATACCTGAACCGATCTCCACCATATCAGTAACCAGCTTAAACCCCGCGCCCAGAGACTCCAGGTAGTTTCGACGATACGGTATACCGACATCACGTGTTATATCGCCATTGGACCAGATGCGCCTTGCAAACATTTCTTTATGTCCATGGACGTCAACCGGACCCTTCAATTTTAAAACAGCCGGTAGTCCTCCTGTATGATCGTAGTGACCATGACTTATCATAACAGCATCAATGGAGCGAAGATCTTTTTTGAGTGCAAGCGAGTTCTGCAGAATTGTATAACCCTGTCCGGTATCAAACAGATAACTCCCTTTATCGGTTTCTACAAAACAGGCAAAACCATGTTCACCAAGAACGTCAAAAGGTACTCCAACCGAATTCTCACATAAAATTGTCAATCGTGCATTCACTGTTCTCACCCTTCTAACCCGAATAAATCGGAATTTTAGAATGCTTGGATAAGTGCCATGGTGCTTTACCAGGCACATAATTTCAAAATACACTCCTTAGTTTCCCGGAGTCGAAGTTTATGCCCTGGTTTTTAAGGGTGCTTACCTGTTTTTTATTACAGCTTTTACGAAGTAAGGTACTGATCAGAAAAATTATATCTGAAGAGTACTGAAATTACACATCTACACTCTGCCCATGATATGCCACCGTAACATCAAATCCATCCCCCCTGAGATTCTCTGCAAAGGCCAGTGACTGCTCCTCTTCTCCATGAACAAGTACCAGTTTTTTAATCCTCAGATTTGACTCTTTCAGCACACGGGTCAACTCATTCTTGTCTCCATGGGCACTGAAACCTCCCAGGGTAACAACTCGTGCTTTCAGAGGATATTCCTTGTTATAAAAACGAACCTTGGGCGGAGGTCCGACACGACCGTCGGACTCATATTTTTCACCCTTCTCCTGAATAAGCCTGCCAAAAGTATGCTTTCCCATATAACCGACTATAAGAACAGTATTACGCTCATCATGAATTTTGTGTCTGAGATGATGCAGCACCCTTCCGCCCTCGCACATCCCTGACCCTGCGAGCACAATATGGGGACTGGTGTCCCGATTAAGGGCCATTGACTCCTCCACCGACTGAACAAATTTAAGAGATTCAAACTGAAATGGATTGACCCCTCTCTCCAGAAAAGTCTCATGGGCATCCTCATCAAATGTCTCAGGGTGCTCTCCAAATACGTTGGTGATTTTGGTTGCCAGCGGACTGTCCACATAAACAGGTACACGTGGGAGCTCACCCGCCATATAGAGCTCATGGAGAAAATAGAGCAGCTCCTGGGTTCGGCCGTAAGCAAAACTTGGGATTATTACTGAACCGCCTCTGTCAAGAGTCTTGGCAATAGCTTTTTTCAAAAGAGGCTTCATATCTACAACAGGATCATGCACTCTGTTGCCATAGGTGGACTCCATAATCATAAGATCTATATCCCGGTGTTCTTCTGCAAAAACAAGCGTCGGATCTTCAATTATCGGTTTATCAAAGCGACCGACATCACCACTGTACAAAACAGTTTTTTTGTCACCGTCGCCACTGTACTGAAGTACCGACATTGCCGAGCCAAGGATATGCCCTGCATCATACAGGGTACAGGTGAGATCCTTTCCGACAGTAACGGAATGCTTATACGGCACACCCCTGAAATATCCGATGGCGTCCTCCGCCATCTCCATGGTATAAAGAGGATTAACCACCTCCAGCTGATGCTTTTTCAGCAGCTGCTCAATGGCCTCGCTTTTAAGATGGTGGGCGCCCGATTTGAGCAGTGATTTAATATCCCGCAACTCATTTTTTGTGATCTCTTTTCTGCCGTTTCCGGTTTTCAGTTTTGCGAGGAAATGTTTGGCGGTTTTATAGTTCAGATAGGAGGCATCACCTTCCTGTATCTTTGCCGAATCAGCCAGCAGATATTCACAGGCATCGGCGGTAGCCCTGGTACAGAAGATACGACCGTTGAAATCTTTCCAGGTAACCAGAGGAAGGCGCCCGGAATGATCAATATGGGCATGTGACAATATTATGTTCGTTATAATTTTGGGATCTACCGGCAGCACATGATTCTTTTCTTCCGTCTCTTTTCTTCTGCCCTGAAAAAGCCCGCAATCAAGCAGTATGGTGTCACTGGCCGTAGTTATGGTGTGAAATGATCCGGTAACCTCTCTTGTTGCTCCATAAAATGTCGTGTGCATATATGCTCCCTGTTATATTTATGGGGTACCTTGCAAAATTGACAAACTATGGTCATACCAGATGGCAACCCGCAATTCAACCGCAATCCCTGTATGCATGGCGCCGGTTTTTTTAATTTATTCGACTGTTCACACAGATTCTGTATAAGTAGGGGGCACAGTGACCGCAGGTGGTAACATCTGCCTCCAGTAACCGGCGGTTTCCAGTCCGGCAGGCTGTATCCACTTTTATCACTGATTTTTCCACTGACTCTTTCGACTGCATATCATAAAAATGCAGCATTCCTCCCGGTTTCAGTACCTGCAGCGCCGCTTCAAGAAAGCCTTCTCCGGATTTTGGCAGAACCATTATAAGCCGATCAAACCGAATCCTAAGGCGGCAAAGGAATTGCCGTGCATCTCCCCGGACAAGCTCAATATTCCTCAGTTTTTTATTCAATCGTACATTCACCAACCCGTAATGATGGGCAACCGGGTTTTTCTCAACTCCGATAATCTTTTCCGCCTGGCTGTATTTTGAGATCATCAGAGGATATGGACCAATACCGGAAAACAGAACCAGGACATTTTCTCCAGGCTGCACCAGGGAGGCAATTCTCCTGCGTTCGCCACCGCTTCGTACAGAAAAA
>JAFDME010000144.1 GCA_019306075.1 Deltaproteobacteria bacterium
TATGGTGCTCCTCTATCCTTGTCTCAGCACCAGGTGCAGAATCTGCTGCTGTTTATTATTCCTGCTCTTTTTGTACTTGTCCTGGCCTTTATAACGGCAGGAAAAGGGGCCGGGAGGGTAGTGGTATGAGCCTTTATCAGCTGTTTAAATATGAAATTCGTGCCATATTTACCAATTCACCCCTGCTTTTGACGGTTTTCGGAGGTGTGCTGTTCTACAGTTTCCTTTACCCGCTTCCCTATGCCCGGCAGCTCCCCCGCGAGCAGAAGGTCATCGTTGTCAATCTTGATAACAGCCAGTTGAGCCGTCGTCTCGAGCGTATGGTGGACGCCACGCCGCAGGTCAGGATTGTGGCCAGGGCCTGGTCTCTGGCCCAGGCTGAAAAACAGATGATTGCCGAAAAGCTTGCGGGTTTTCTTGTCATTCCGGATCATTTTTATCGGGATCTTCTGCAGGGGAGAGAGCCTGTCCTGGCCTATGCCGGAGATGCCAGCTATTTTCTTGTTTACGGCACGGTTCTGGAAGGCATGATGACCGCCGGGAAAACTCTGGCGGCAGAGGTTAAAGTCAAGCGTCTTATCAGCTCCGGTCTACCGCTGGAGTCTGCAAAGGAGAAGCATGATGCTCTTACTGTCGGCTTCCATTCACTTTTTAATGAGGCCGGTGGTTATGTTAATTACGTTATTCCTGCAGTTTTTGTCCTGATTCTGCACCAGACGCTGATCATGGGGGCAGGGATTCTGGCAGGAGGTCAGAATGAGCAGCTGCGGCGTGGAGAGAACTTCTACCTGCGAAAATCCACTCCTCCTGCGCTGCTTTTTGTCAGAAGTTTTATATTTTTTTCCATTTATGCACTGCTTTCTCTTTACTACTACGGGCCCAGTTTCAAACTCTATGATATTCCCCGGCTTGCATCCATTGCAGACCTGGCAATGTTAAGCCTTCCTTTTCTCCTTTCCACTACTTTCCTCGGGATCGGGCTGGGTGTCTTGCTGCCACGGAGAGAAATTGCCACCCTTGTTATTCTCCTCTCTTCGATGCCGCTGGTCTTCGCGTCGGGGTTCATCTGGCCTTTATCTGCAATCCCGGTACAGATTCTTGGACTGTTTCAATTTATCCCGGCTTTTTCCGCTATCAGGGCGTTTGTGCAACTCAACCAGATGGGTGCCTCCTTTCAGCAGATTCTTCCCCTGGTAACTCAACTGCTGCTACTGACAGCACTTTATGGCATTACTGCTCTGCTGCTTCTTACATGGAAAATCAGGAAGATTTCAACATCGCGGCAGAGAAAATAACCGCAGAGTTTACTCAATTGTTGAATTGATTACAGTCGGGTCGTCACTTGTCAGAACAAAAATGCCCGGGTAGCCCCTTGTCTCAAATCCGTCGCTCTGATTTTTTGAAAGGAAGGAGTCTCTGATGATCAGTGAACCGGTACGATCGTTGCTGACGAAGAAAATTGCACCGCCGCCTTCTCTGGCACTGTTATGCACGATTTTTGTGCCGCAAAGGGAGAGGGTAAAGGTGTTGCCGTCGTTATAGATTGCACCTCCGCTGCCGCCTCCAGGAGTGTTTGGTCTGGCGGGGTTGGCTCCATTCCCTATTGCATGGTTATAGCTGAACAGAGAGTTGATGACGGAAAAAGAGACACCGATGCTCGATAATCCGCCACCGTTTGAGCAGACGTTTCCATACCCGTCCTTCCCGCCAAAGGTGGAGTTTACAACATAGACCGGCCGGTTTTCATACTGGCTGAAAACGCGTACTGCGGCTCCGCCCGTATCCGGACCTGTGTCGGCGCAGCTATTGTTGAAAAAGCGGGAGTTGATGATCTTGAACCTGCCTCCGCGCACCCATATTGCCCCGCCCCCATCGTAGGTCTGTTCTGCTGCTGAGTTTCCCCGGATAAAGGTGAGGTTCTGCACAGTGAGGCGCGGGTGGTCCTGATTCTGGCAGTGGGAAGTTGTCCATGTCTGCTCAGGGTCACAGGTGTTCATATAGAGAATTCGTCGTTTATTGCCGCCGCTGAGAGTGATTTTTCCGCCACCATCAAGAACAATTCGTACCCCGGTGTCGTTGACGATTTTGGCCGTTTCCTCCATGAGAATTGTGATCGGGGCAGGGCCGCAGTCAAAGGTAATTACTCCTCCTTTTGCAACAGCATTCACAACTGCCTGGCTGGTGCAGCTTGCGGGAGAACCATTGCCAATAATATGGTCAGGATTGGCACTGTTTTCTGCACGTGCCTCAGGAGGGATCTGACAGCTCCCTTCCGGATTGCCGGTTCCCGGCTCACCATGCTGCTCGGCAGCGGTAATAGCTGGAAGAAAAAGAATAAAACTGCTCTTTCTTTCCCCGGAAAAACCTGTCACGGGAAAGAGGAAGATAAAGAGGAGAAAAAGAAGCGGAACAGGGAGTGAATACATGTTGTCAGTTCACTGGAGAGTTTTAGTGATGCCAAGCTTTCGGTGCCGCTTTTTCTTCTGGGGCACTGGTCCGTTGGTACTTATTAAGTGAAACTCCAGGGTTATCCGGTTTGTCAGGCTAATTGGATTTGCCCTTTCTTTGACGAATCCATCCGCCTATGGCACCGCCTGCAGCACCGGAAATGGCTGCGGAGAAATAACTCATCGCAATGTTCATACCAAGAATGCCGGCAAAAAATACACCAGCTGTAACACTTACCGCACCAATGATCGCATATTTGACCGGTAATCCGAATCGATTTAAGAAATCAAGCATCAGTTTATCTCCATGTGAAGTATACAGGGTGCTGTTGTCCCTTTTCTGGCTTCACTAGTACCTTACTCCGTAAAAGCTGTAAAGAAAAACAGTTAAGCGAAGACTCCGAGAAAATGGAAAAAGGTATTTAACCATAAAAGTAGATAACTCCAAGGTACTTACTTGCAGCTTGTCTGCGTTAATACAGAGAAGAAAATTCAGCTACCGATAAAACAAAAAGGTTCAGTTGGGTCACTGATTTTACTGTCACCAAAGAAAATGCCATGCAAATAATGCGTGGAGGTCGGGCACGCTGGAAAATCGAGAATGAAACCTTTAATATGCTTAAGAACCAAGGGTATAACTTTGGTCATAATTACGGATTAGGGAAAAAGAATCTGAGTGTAGTCTTGTCCTGCTCATGATGCTTGCCTTTTTGGTTGACCAGATCCAACAACGATGTTGCCCCTTGTTCAATGCATTATGCTCAAAAAATGTAATCTTCAGCCTTTTTTATTGTCCAGAGGCGACAACTTGATCGAATTTTAATAGAAACGCTATATTGCTAAATCAAATGGCCGACATACCTGTTTTTAGACTACAATGAGGCTTGCTTCGGGAATTGCTGAATAGCATGCAAAAATGGTGACACTGTTCACGTCAGGAAAAGTGTCCAACCGGATCCTGAGCAGCATAAAATATATTCGGCGCTGGGCCTAAAAAATCATCCCGGTAGAGTAGTTAAAATAACAATGGCTGTAAAATAAAAGATGTAGTGCCATACTGCGACAAGTGAACAGTTTAACTATATGTAAATACACATTATTTTATTCTTGCTTCGCAAAGTTGGGCTAAGTTGTGCTGATATAACCACCTTGCTGAAGTCAATGTTGTCGCGGCGTGATGTAACCGGATATGAAATTTTGAGGCAACTGGATATACGACATGAAAAACGACAATCCTCGATAGATTATGCTCGTAAAAAGCAATGATATTCCGGTATGTTACGGCAATTAGAATGAGTCCCAAAGTAGAACTAATAAAGCACCACAGTACTTATTAAAACATTTTGAATTCCGATTTATTCGGGTTAGTTTATTTAATTATTTTCTTTACTACCTGCGATAATAGACGTATTTTGTGTGTTTATGCACGACATATGCTCAGTCACTAGAAGCTATCTTAATTACAGGAGAAAATAGATGGACGATGTAAAACAGACCATGGAAGAAATTATCAGCCAGTTGACCACTCGTGTGGAAAAGCTCGAAGAAAACGCATCCGGCAATAAACTTGCTCTTGGAATAATGAGCGGAAATCTTGACAATACTATTGCCGCTTTCATTATCAGCCTTGGCGCAGCCGCCTACGACATGGAGGTAGACCTGTTTTTCACATTCTGGGGTCTTTCTGCTCTCCGCGATCCGAAAAAAAAGCCCAAGAAAGATTTCCTTGGTAAAATGTTTGGTACAATGCTGCCGGCAAGTTCTAAAAAACTCCCTCTTTCCAAAATGCAGATGCTCGGTATCGGACCACCGATGATTCGCTCCGTCATGAAAAAACACAACGCCAAGTCTCTTGAAGAATTGATGTCCGACGCTGCGGAATTTGGTGTCCGCATCCATGTCTGCACCATGTCTATGGACGTCATGGGCATAAAAAAAGAAGAGCTTATTGATTATCCATACATTGATTTTGTTGGTGTTGGAGCCTTTGTAGCAATGTTTCAGGAAGCAAAACAGTGCTGGTTTATGTAAGCACACTGAAAAGTCATACCCCATGAATCTCAGTCGGACCTGTAATTATCGTATCGTGGCAGATAACACGATTTTTCAAAACCGAACATCGAACTTGGCGTGGTGCAAAGGGTGGAGTGGTCTTTTATCTTTCCAAAAGAGGCGACATCTATCCTAGCTCAGTGAACAATTGATAAAACCTATTCTGTTAAACCAAAGTTTGCTGTATGGCTTAAAGTTACCACTTGTACCTTTTCTCTTTAAGATAAATATTCCCAACAAAGAAGTATTCCTGGAAATGGTGGAGTAAAAAAAATTCTGATCTGTTCGGATTATTAAATCATCACGGATTTTCATGGTCAGTAATTACCTCTAATTGAAAATTATTTTCTACATGTAGTTTCCCCGGACATTTCCAGCAAACTCAACAACACCAAGCGATGACATACTTTTTATTGTTTCTGTAAAAGGTTAAAACTTTCGCCTTTCAGGCGAATAGCATTTTGCTAGCAGTTGGATTATAATTCTTGGCATGGAATATCGTCAAGGAAGCCATACAAAATACAAGATAGAGTATCATTTTGTGTGGGTAACTAAATATCGTTATCACCTTCTGCAGGGGGACCTTGCTCTCAGGGTGCGGGAGCTTGTTCGGCAAACATGTGTTCGTTTTGAGATTCACATATTGCGTGGTGTGGTCAGCAAAAATCATGTGCATATTTTGGTTTCCGCTCCTCCGAATATTTCTCCCTCTGACATTATGCGTAGGGTCAAAGACCGGGTGTCTCGGAAGATATTCTCTGAGTTCCCACATGTGAAAAAACGATATTGGGGCAAGCATTTTTGGGCCCGTGGATATTTTTGTGTCACATCTGGTGCATTGACAAAAGAAATGATCCAAGAATATTTGGAACATCATTTTGAAAAGGCTCCAGATGATCGGTTTGACATCGAATAAATCAACCGGCTAAAGCCGGTATTGCTGGACTTTCAGTCCGCGAGTTTGAACCCACCGGCTTTTAGCCGGTGGGTGTTTAGTCTAAAATTTATATTGCAGATAAATTCTTCCGTCGGAATAATCTTCTCCGCCTGCTACATCTTCATCCTGGTCAATGAATGCATAACGAAGTCTGATACTGCAGCCTTCAAACCACCCGACGAGGTTATACTGCAGGTTGAAATCAATCTCATCCAGATCAGGAGAAATATTGTTACCAGCGTCCGGAGTATTGAAACTTCCGTACCAAACATCTGCACTCAACCCTTTTAAGCCAAGTCGTTCAAAATTGTATTTAAGTTGAAGTGCCCAGACGTCCTCTTCAGCACGCTCATGATTGTTGACCTGCATGCTGACGATCCAATCACCGCCAAAAGGATTACGGAGTGCATCATCTCCGTTCGAACCGTAGTAGGCGATCAATGTTGCTCCATATGCGGCCAATCCTATATTTCCACCGGCAGAAAAAGTATCAATGCTTCCATCCAATGCATCGCCCACATCCGTCTGGTTGAAATATTTCAGACTGGCGAATAAAGAATAGTCTTCGCCCATTTCCTGGTCATAACCGGCCTGCATATAAAAAGTATTCAACACCTCGTTGAAATAGTAGTCCCAGCCCTGAATTTTGAACATATCGGACAGTTGCCAGACAACACCACCGGCCAGTGCACCTTCGTTTTCGTCCAGGTTGCCGGTGATGCCGGAAGTTATGGACTCCCAATCCTCAGAAGTCCAGTTCAGCCATTTCTCGATATAGTAACCATGGAGCGCTACCTTCTCGATGGAATTGTTTGTAACAGCAAAACCTCTATATTTCTTAGGAGTTAAACGGATGTCGTGGGCTCTGAGCCAGGGCGTTTCGATCTGCTGCGCACCAAGAATGAGATCGGTATCCCAGTTGTTGTAGCGCAGATAATATTCGTCGAGTGCAGCATAATTTTCAGCATCGAATGGAGTGTCTCCCAGTGCCAGAAGTCCCCTGTAAACTTCGTTATCATCGAGATTATTACCAGCTCCTGTTTTAAAGCCGACTCCTGCACTGACCCCGTAAAGGGGCGCTGTCTCAAATCTGAGATTGCCACCGATTGTCAATGTGGTCCTGTCCTCAGTAGCGGCATCAAAATCGCGGGAAAAGAGAAGTGAGCGGATATTGCCATTGAGTTTTCCCTGGGTGAAAACAGTGGCAAGGCTGTCGGATTGCGGTGGTTGTTCGGTAGTTGCCGCCGCAATAGCCGTAGATGAGACTGATGAGATGAGCAGAACTGCGGCCACCTTCATCTGCAATATGGTTTTCTTTCGATTTTTCATCTAGCTCTGTCCTCCTTTGATTCCCTGTTGTGTTAGAAAGTTAAGAATTTTTCACTGTCAGTAATCAGATTATATCCATTTATTTGAATAGCCTTTGTCAAGAAGTAATATATTTTTTGCAACCCCATGTAATTTCGGGTTAATTAAAGCTTCTTTCTAGCAACTATAGCGTTATGTGCAGAAACTAAAGTTTTGCGAATAGGTTTTAATCATTCTCTATGATGATCAAGTTGCGACCATTTTCCACTTGTATCCCACTTCGTTTGGACATATATTCCTAAAAAATAAAAATTACCAGGAAATGAGTAAAGTTATAAAAAAGCTGACTTGGTCGTGTCAGGAGAATGGTATCAATCGTTGTCAAATGGAGTTAATAAATCAAATGAAACAAGGAGAATATGATGGCTAAAAAGGGAAAGATTTCTTCTAAAAAAATCTCCAACAAGAAATATGAGAAAGAGTTATACAAGCTGCAGGCCGAGTTGTGTCGGCTCCAGGAGTGGGTAGTAAAAAGTGGGGAACGGGTTATCGTCGTGTTCGAGGGGCGTGATGCAGCCGGCAAGGGTGGCGTTATCAAACGTATCCTGGATCGAACAAGTCCGCGCGTTTTTCAGGTCAATGCCTTGCCGTCTCCAACCGACCGGCAAAAGACTCAACTCTATCTACAGCGCTATATCGAGCGTTTTCCGGCAGCCGGTGAGGTAATACTGTTTGACCGCAGCTGGTACAACCGGGCCAATGTTGAGCCGGTGATGGGGTTTTGCACCAAAAAGCAATACAAACGGTTTTTGCAGAATGTACAGGATTTTGAGCACTATATAGTTAGAGATGGCATTATTCTGATCAAATATTGGTTCGAGGTGAGCATGGATGTACAGACTGATCGCTTTAAAAGCCGCATCGAAGATCCCCGCAAGCATTGGAAACTGAGTCCGATGGATCTGGAATCACATCGCCGCTGGTATGATTATTCACGTACTAAAGATCGCATGTTCAAGGCCACCGACAGCAAATGGGCGCCATGGAATGTGGTAGACGGCGACAACAAGAAGCGGGCGCGTTTGAATTGTATATCTCATCTGCTTTCACAGATTCCGTATGAGAAGCTGGCATTCGATAAACCAAAACTCCCTCCCCGGCAGGACAGTGATGGATATAAGGCTCCGGATTATCCCTATAAATGGGTTCCCGCTAAATTTTAGTGCCTTACTCATATAAACTTTGGTCACCATAAAGGATGATTGCAGTCACCTCTTGTGGTGATCCGGCTACATCTATTGTCCACTTGTGCCGGCTTCATTTCTAATATATGTTCTTAGTACCTTAGGAATTTTTTTCTGCGTTTTTATGGCAGGAAAAAATTTCGTAAAGGTACTTATCCAAGCATTTTAAAAAGTTTCGATCTATTCGGGTTAGAAAGTAACTTTTTCCAAAAACCTGGGTACACTCCCAAGTCAAAATATCTGCTTATTGAAAAAAATCGATAAGCTGATGTTCGATAAACTGAAATAAGGTGTGTTTAAACATGGGAATATCTAGAAGACAGTTCATCAAGATCTCTGCG
>JAFDME010000145.1 GCA_019306075.1 Deltaproteobacteria bacterium
CATTGGTACTATCTTCTTGTTGTTGCCATAACAGTCAATGACAACTTTCCAGAGGATATCCAGTGATGTGGTTTCCTGCTCATTTTCCGGGGTGATTTCGACGACGTTTTTATCTACTGATATTTTCATATTTTGCTCCAGTTGATTAAATTTTAACCCCGACATGCGGGATCTTTCTTTAAAAGAAACACATTCAGGGTCAGTCGTCCTTCCAGAAATCTTCTTTTGCAGCACCACATGTTGGACATACCCAGTCTTCGGGGACGTCTTCCCAGGCTGTGCCCGGGTCAACACCATTTTCGTGATCACCTTCTTTGGGATCATAGATATAGCCACAGGGGCATTCCCATTTTTGCATTTTTATTCCTCCTTTTTGGTTCGGTTAAGAACGTTCAACAGTGACATTAATAATGGTTATTATTGTTGTCAAGTCTGGATTCAAACTCAGTTGGGTTGCTGGTCACATAGGTGAGACTTTATTCAGTTTTTTCTTCACCTGACTGACTCTGCACTTTGCCGGAGATCATCTGTGGAATAAGAGGGTTACAGTTCTTGATTGTAACTTTCCCCTGCAGCATATTTCCTTTGGAGTATTCACTGAAAATACACGTATTGCTTTTGGGGTCGTAGTTTTCAATCCACATATTATCATCTTTCCAGGTTGTGCCGAGATGATGCTGTCCTGCAGGTACAACTATTGTCATGACTCCGCCGTAGCGTTTAACAAAAATCTGCTGATATTTGAAATAGTAGGTACTCCAGCCCAGCGCGAGAATGATGAGAGTCAGGGCAATTGCTGCTTTCCACTTTGCCATTTTGACCCCTATACCGTAGAGGATTGCCACTGCAACCAGGAATATTGCTGTCCAGTAAAGATATGTTACCATTGTTGTCTCCTTTAGTGCCTTATCGGCAAGTTTATGTCATAAAAAACAGGTAAGCGTAGACTCCGAGAAATTGAGAAAGGTGGTTTAAAATTCCGATTTCTTCGGGCCGGTTTGTTTCGTGTCTTCGCATGAGATTATGAGGACCCGGGAAAGAAAAATTGTACGACACAAATTATATGTCTGATATGAAAAGAATACAGTAAAATCTTATCTGTTTTTGATCATTTCTATGTGGGCAATCCCGTCTTCGTCATATGGTGCCGATGTTGAGAAAAATTTGAAGCCATTGTAAAATGGTTCGAGGTGGAGCTGTGCTGAAATCTGTATTGGAGACCCGGGGTATATTTTGTTAATTCTACTGATCGCCTGTTCAAGCAGCCGTCCCGCAATCGCCTTATGGCGCAGTTTTTTTCGGGTGAGTAATCGCCCGATGGCGGGGTATCGTTTTACTGGACCTGGAGGTATAACACGCAGATAAGTCCCGAGGGTGTAGCGGCTGCCGGTTGAAATCATTCCCCTCAGGTGCCAGCTGTTTTGATCGAGGCCGTCACAGTCAAGGTAGATGCATTTCTGCTCGACGACAAAGATCTCCTGACGCAGTTTTAAAATTGCGTATAACTCAGGAGATGACAGTTCCTCAAAAGATGACCAGCGCCAGTCTATTATAACCTGTGAATTTTCTTTGTTCATTGTAATTTATCTTAGCAGTCAGCCGGTTATGGTGATATGATCTGAGTTTGATGCACAATCTGAATCGGTACTGTTGGCGTGGGAAGGTCCAGATATCACCAATCCCTTAATATTGAGCGTTTTTACAAGATTGTCAAATATGATAAGAGCAATAGTCGCATTTTCAGGAGCCGTTTTAACCGGGTTGCAGATAGTTCTGCTTGTTATCGGCAGGGAGGGTATCTGCCTCAATGAGGGATGCAAAATTGTTGATGGTTTCCCCAAATTACCACCCCTCTATTACAATGTTGCAGGATGTGCCTACTTTCTGGTTCTGTTTTTCTGTTTTTTAAAGGGGCGAAGAGGTTCGGCCGGCTGGAATCAGTTTTGCGGGGTTCTGCTGCTGGCCGGTATCGCTTCCGAGGCGGCACTTCTCTTTTTCCAGTATTCGATTGTTGGGGCCTTCTGCTCCTATTGCCTGATTATTTTTTCTCTTATTCTTCTGTTAAATATACTCAGTGGTCTGCGGCAGATATTTGTCTCGGCACTGATTTTTACTGCAGTCTTTGCAGTGCTTCTCAGTCTTGACCTGAAGGCGGTTTCCAGTTCCGGTACCTCACTTGATGCGGGGAGTTATGCCCGGGCGGGTGAAGAAAGCAGATATCCATCTCTCTATCTTTTTTTCTCTGAAACCTGTCCGCACTGCGAAAAAGTGATAGAGGCTATAGGCAGCGACAATACATGTGCCATCCGTTTCAACCCCGTTGATCGTATTGAACACTTCTCTCTTCCCGGCACCAGTCTGTTTCCAGGCTATGATCCCGGGGTGAATGTGGGATTTTTGAAAAATCTTCATATTGAGGAGATTCCGGTGCTGGTCGCCATGGAACAGGAGCGCACTGTAATTTTACAGGGAGAGAGCAGGATTATCGCATATCTCAGCGAACACTGCCTTGGGGGAGAGGAGATTGACTATGGAGGCGGTTCGCAGATGACCGGCCGGAGCTTTGACTATCTTCCTCAGACGCAGGTCGAGGAAGGGTGTTCCGTGGAAGAGGACTGTACAGACTCCGGTACATGAGGATCAGGGGGAGGTTGAATGGAATTTGGGAAATGCACTATCTGAGGAGGTCTGCAAGTTCTTCACTGGTCAGTCTTGACTGAGATAACGGGTTGCGGCGGTCTTTGATGATCCGCCGGTTTTTCCCCTTACGCCTGTCGACTCCGAGTCTGGCCCTGGTGAGAGAGCGAACCCAGCCGCGCAGGGTACGTTTATTGCGGGTGGAACCATCCCTGGTGTCCAGCCGTCTCTCTGCTGTTGTGCGCCGCCGGTTCCTGTCTGTTCTGCGGTTGCTGCCGGGACTTCGCCGCTCTACTCCATCCCAGATATTATTCTTGACCGGTGAGCTCATTTTTTCCAGTGTTGCAGATTAAGTTGGCTGGTACCCTCTGGTACCAGGGCAGAGGTACAACTCTTATCCTGAAAAATACACCAGATCTGCAGTTATGTTAATCTTTTTATAGAACCAAATGACAGCTCTTCGTCCTATTCACAAAGTGCTTTGTGCAGAACCTGTTGAGCCTGGATAAAATGTTCTCTCTCTATAGTGAACTGCATGTTGGTCTGTCTAGCTGTCTGGGATACTGTAAGAATGTTGATATGAGAATCAGCCAGTGCCCCGGTTGCCCGGGAAAGAATCCCCGGTTTTGCGATATTTGAACCGATCGCGCAGACTATGGCCACATTCTGGGTGGTGATCCGCTCAAAATTTTTCTGCAGATCTCTTATCAGTTCAGATGTACAGTCTTTTTCATAAACAATTATTCCGATGGTATTGGCGTTGGTAACCTTGTTTATGTAGCTGATATTATGCTTCAGCAGAACCTGCATGATTTTCATGTCAAAGCCGACCTCACCCACCATATGAGTGTCATGAATTTCAATACTGGTCACTATGTTTGAGCCGGTGACAACTTCTGTTTTCGACTGTGGACAGATATAACCCTTGGTCATTATCGTACCGCTGTGGCTGGGGTCAAATGCATTCATTACCCGTATGGAAATGCCCGCCGTCTCAAGAGGTTTCGAAGCCTTGGGGTGAATGGCCTCCATTCCTACATCCGCGAGCTGATCGGCTACATCGAAGTTAGTGTTGCAGATGGGCTTAACCCTGTCCTCACCGATGATCGCCGGATCACCTGTACAGAGGTGATATTCTTTATGTATTATTGCCTCATCAGCTTTAAGCAGGACTGCAATTTTGGAGAATGTTACTTCTGAGTAGCCCCGGTCAAATTCCCTCATAATGCCTTCAGTACCCTTGGTATAGCCGGTTGCTACACAGATGGTGCGTGAGGGGTCCAATTCGGCAAATGTGCCTTGAATTCGTTCGTCAATTGTTCGCTCTCTGCCGTCTCGCCAGCCACTCAAGTCAACGTATGTTGCGTCATACCCGCGGTTTTGCAGGATATTGGCAGTATTAAAGGCACTGTGCATTTCACCTATGGAGGAGAGGAGTTCTCTGGCTGCAAGGAGAAGTTCGTTACGGTTGACATAACCGGAGGCGAGTACATTGCTCATACTCTTAAGAATGCCAAGTGTACACTCTATTCGATCACTGATAAAGCGGTCCGCGGCTTCAATATCAAGACCTATAGAGCCAAAACCGTGATTGAGTTCACAGAGTCGTTTCTGCAGTTTGAGCATTGCCGGTTTGCAATATTCACCATGCTCAAAAATCTTGTAAATCCCGGATTCCCTGGTCTTTTTGTGTTCGAGAAGATCGTTTGTCACCCCCGCATAGGCGGAGACGACGTAAATCCTGTTATAGATATCATCTTTATTTTTTAAAATTACATTCTCGAGAACTTCAGGAAAGCGGGACATTGTGGTGCCACCGATTTTCTCAACCCGCAGTTTTGCATGTGTCATAAATCTCACCGGATACGTAACGGAAATAGAAGAGACTCAACAGTCTTCTCAAGAAATTACAAATAATCACCAGCATGGAGATGTCAATCGGTTCGCTGGTCGGTCCGGTCGAGTGTGATGATAATATCCGCAACGGTGGTGCCGTCTCCCTCAGCATGAACAAAGAGAGGATTGATATCCAGCTCTTTTATAACAGGGTGATTGGTCACCATGGCTCTCAGGCTGACGAGGTTTTTCTCGAGCATTTCGATATCTCTTGGAGGCTGTCCCCTGACACCGGTGAGTATCGGGTATCCCTTTATTCGCCGTATCATTCTTCTGGCAACATTTCGCCCGAGGGGAGCAATATTGAAGACCACATCTTTGTATACCTCAACAAAAATACCTCCCAGACCGAACATGACGGCATGCCCGAACATGGGGTCACGGCTGACGCCAAGAATTACTTCAGTGCCCGAGGGCGCCATCTGCTGAATCAATATTCCATCCAATATGGCTTCAGGGTCGTACTCTTTCGCGTTGGCCATGATCTGACTGAACGCCTCCTCCACCTCAGAGCCGGTTTCAAGACCGACCATCACACCATGGGCGTCTGATTTATGGAGAATCTGGGAAGAGACGATTTTCATCACTACCGGGAAGCCGATTTTTTCTGCAATCCTGGAGGCCTGCTCTCCGCTGGTCGCAAGTTCCATCTGCAGAGTGTTAAAGCCGTAACATTGCAAAATCCGATTGCCATCCAGCTCGCCGAGGGTTTCCTTTCCCTCTTCCAGGTATGAATTGATTATTTCTTCAGCCTGTTTTCGGTCATATTCGATTTCATACTGAGGCAGGGTTCTTCTCGACTGCCATTTAGTTCCCTGGTAGAGCGCGCCCATGGCGCGGGCTGCACTTTCAGGAAAGTGGTAGACAGGTAGATGGTTTTTCTGCAAAAGTTTGACGCCGTCCGATACATCGATAATACCCATGAATGAGCAGACGATGGGTTTCATGGAATTTTTTGCAATTTTTACTATGGCTTCGGCGGTACCCATTACATCTGTCATCGACTGGGGGGTGAGAATAATCAGAACTCCATCGACATTGGGGTCGCTCAGCACTGTGGCCAGGGTATTTTCATACCGGTCTTTTGCTGCATCTCCTATCACATCAACAGGGTTGTGGAAATTAGCGGTTAACGGCAGGTATTTGTGCAGTTCCTTGATAGTTTCGTCGGTGAAACGGGCAAGTTGCAATCCTGAATTTTCACTCATATCAGTAGCGATGATGCCCGGACCTCCCGCATTGGTAACAATGGCGATCCTGTCTCCCCGAAGAGCCTTCTGGGCTGCAAAGACCTGGGCATAATCGAAGAGTTCATTCACAGTCTGGCAGCGAATTATTCCGGCCTGGGCAAAGATTGCATCGTAGATGGCATCGGAACCTGCCAGGGAGCCTGTATGCGATGCGGCCGCAGCTGCTCCGGCATCCGATGTTCCGGATTTGATGGCCAGTACATGGGTCGGGTTGGTGCCGGATGTCATCTCCCGGATTTCTCTGATAAACTGTTCTGCATCCCTTGTAAGTTCCTCCATATAAATCATCACAACATCGGTATTGGGATCCTTGTGGTAGTAGCGTAGGAGATCCAGCTCGTCCACATCGGCTTTATTACCTATGGAGATAAATTTTGAAAAACCGAAGCCTTTGTCTGCAGCAAAGTCGAGGACCGCAGTGCAGAGGGCACCGCTCTGGGAAATAAAAGAAATGTTTCCGTTTTCAGGCATTCTGTTTGAAAAACTGGCGTTTAATGAAATATCAGGTGCCGGGTTTATTACTCCCAGGCAGTTGGGACCAACAACCCTGATACCCGCCTCCTTACAGAGTGCGCCGATCTCTTTTTCTATCGCAACTCCCTCTCCTCCAACCTCCTTGAAGCCGGCAGAGACGATGACAATACCTTTGACTTTTTTGGCAATGCATTCCTCTATTGCTTTTAAGGCGAGTCTGGGAGGCAGGATGATCATCGCAAGATCTATGGGATCGGCAATGGCCGAAATGGATTTAAAGCACTTCACGCTGAGAATGGATTGTGCCTTGGGATTGACTGGATAGAGGGTTCCCTTATAGCCGCCGAAAAGTATGTTGGCGAAAATATCATGGCCGACTTTTCCTTTATGGGTGGAAGCTCCAATAACAGCGACGGATTGAGGGGCAAATATGGCATCGAGCTTATCCATCTATTCTCCTTTTCCCGGCAGGGAAGGTGATTGTCGTTTGTTTTTATTTCTTGATTGCCACGGAACCGCAGTGTTACAGCCGGATACCGGCAAACGTCCATGCTGTCAGCTGGTCTTGCATGGTAACCAGGTTTCATTTTTTAAGTCGTTGAAGCGAAGCCTGTTTGTCAGTGCAATGTGGCCTGATGGTTCAGCATAATAAGATAGGCAGATTCCTTTGCAAGGAAATGTTGCGGGGATCGCAATAAATCGGTGGTTAACCCGTGGATGTAATCTCATTTTCATGGTAAAAGGCGGAATTGATACAGTTGAGGCATGGTTTAATGTGCAGAATTTAAGACTATGGAATATTCCAAACTGAAAATAGCGCTTTTTTTACTCCTTGCAACCATTGCGTTTGGCACCTTTGGTTATTTCCTCGTTGAGGATATGCCTCTTTTTGAAGCGTTTTATATGACACTGATCACCATCAGTACCGTCGGTTTTTCTGAGGTAAAACCCCTCTCCCATGCAGGGAGGCTGATTACCATTGTGATTATCGTCTGGGGGATCAGTCTGCTCACTTACACTCTTGGGCAGGTTGCAAAAATATTTGTTGAAGGTGAGTTGAGACGAATTCTCGGGAGAAGGAAATTGGAGAAGCAGATTGCAGCATTGAGAGAACACTATATTATCTGCGGATATGGAAGGATCGGAGCCATAATTGTCAGTGAGCTGATGAAGGATAAGATTCCCCTTGTGGTGATAGAGCAGGATCCTGCCCGGCTGGAGGAGCTGGATGCTGAAAATATCCTTTATCTCGGGATGGATGCAACCTCTGATGAAGCACTTATCTCCGCCGGACTGTCATCAGCAAGAGGACTTGTTACAGCGGTCAGCTCTGATGCTGATAACGTCTTTATTGCTCTTTCTGCAAAGGGTATCCGAAAGGATATTTTCATTCTCGCCCGATCATCCAGGGTCAACAGCGAGAATAAACTGCTGCGGGCCGGGGCATCACGGGTGATCTGTCCTTATCAGATGGGGGCAAAGAGAATGGCTGAAATCCTGCAGAAGCCGACTGTTATCGATTTTCTCGATCAGACCATGATGAACAGCGATCTGGGACTGGCTATGGAAGAGGCTGTTGTCGCGGACAGCTCACCTGTTGTAGGGAAAACCGTAGTGAGCAGTCATCTGAGGCAGGATTTCGGCGTAATGATCGTTGCTATAAAAAAATTAACAGGAGAGATGATTTTTAATCCCCGTCCTGAGGAACAGTTGCATGCCGGGGATGTTATTGTAGCCATTGGAGAAAAGGAAAAACTTTCCAATATGACCATGGCAATCGGTTGACGGAAGAATTAACCAGTGATCAGATAAGTGGAGGAATATATGTGGCAAAATGTTGATGCGGCACCGGTGGACTCTATTTTTGGTTTGACTGATGCATTTAGAAAGGATGAAAACCCGCAAAAAGTCAATCTTGGCGTGGGAGTATATAAGGATGATAACAGTAATACTCCAGTGCTTGATTGCGTTAAGGCGGCGGAGAAGATTCTTCTTGAGAAAGAAAAGTCAAAAAGCTACCTGCCTATTACCGGTGACCCCGGTTATGGCAGGAATGTAC
>JAFDME010000146.1 GCA_019306075.1 Deltaproteobacteria bacterium
ATTACGTATGACAGTCGGCCTGACTACGGCTGTTGCTGTCTGTTATGGTGTTGCCTGGCCTCTTAGCTTCATAGCCCCACTTTTTGCTGTTATCTTTCTGACCTTCCCTGCCTGGATCGGCTGGAAAATGGCTGGCCAGATCCTGCTTCGCCTGGCTTTTTCCCTCTTGATCGGCCTTATCATAAGCGAATTCTTTCTCAATTTCCCTCTGCTCTGCATACCGCTGTATGGATTACTCTTCTTTTTTATTTACTATAATGACACGCCGACAGCACCGCCCATGGCTGCTATGTTCATGACCATAGGCATCACTATTGTCCCCATCATGGGTTTATCCGGGACCGGACCGGCACATTTAATCGCCATCTCCCTCCTCTTTAACATGGCTGCTGGTCTGATCTTTGCCTGGATTTTTCATCTTCTTATCCCCAACAATCTTGCCAGACATGCCCCCCAAACTCCGCCAGTAAAAAAATCTGAACCACCGCCGGAAATCTCAAAAAACGAACGTACCCGGCTGGCCCTGGTCAGCGCCATTGTTGCCCTGACCGCTGTCATCTTCTTCTTTTCCCTGAATCTGGTTTCCTATGCCTTTGCCATGATACAAATTTGTTTAATGGCCGGGGCCCCCAACGCCAATTCTTCTTTTCAGGCCATGAAAGACAACGCTCTTGCCTGCCTGATCGGCGGTATTGCAATTATAATTGTTTACAATCTGCTCACGGCTGTGCCGACCTACCTGTTTCTAATGGTCATTACTCTCTGTGTTGCCCTCCTGTTCAGCAGGAAAATATATGCAGGCGGCCCAATGACCAAGGCTTATGTCTCCGGCCTGACAACCTTTCTGGTTCTCCTTGGCACATCCACCATGGCTGACACTGCAGCCAGTACAAATTTTTACCTGCGCATTGCTCAGATTCTTTTTGCAGGCCTGTTTACTGTTGCAGGTCTTGTACTCGTTGAACGCCTTCTTCGCCCGGGAAAGTTACGTAAATTGACGCAGACAAGCTGCAAGTAGGTACCTTGAAGGTATCTACCTGGTTTTTAAGGGTGCTTACCTGTTTTTCATTTGCCAGCTTTCCTGCTCCAACCATCCATTTTCCATAGTAAACAGCAGCTCATCTGAAAAAGGAAAATTCGGCTGATTAACTAAAATATTCAGTATGTCATTTTTTTGCTGTTGGGTAAGCGGGAGCAATTTCTTTTTATGTTTCTGCAGGACGGATAAATCGCAACGGTAGAGTTGTAAAGGATGTAGTTTATACATAATTGCAGCAATTCGTAAACCCGCAGGGTCACTGTCTCCCCAATGGTAGCAGTTGGCGGCAAGAGGAGCCAGCAACTGGTAGAGTTTCTGCACCGCACTGGAAGGAAAGCCACTGGTGAAAAGCAGACAGCTCTGTTTCTTTTGATGTATCAGGCTGCTGAACGGTGCTTCGTTTTCGCAGGTAATGAGATCCGGAATGGATGAATCCCGCTTTTGCAGATAAATCTTGTCAATATCCTGAATGTTTGACCACCCTAATGTCGCTGTTTCGCCCTGTTGATACAATTGATAAATCCAATCAAATGTTTTTTCATTTTTTTCATAAATTATCGGGCCGTACAGGACAGCGTTCACAGTTAACCGGTCATGGATAATATGGTGTTTTGCCAGTAGATCTATCTCTTCAAGGGATGCTGATTCCGGTTCAAAAAACCTTAGCCATCTGATCAGCAGTGTCCGCAATTCACCCTGACGTAATGATTTAGAGTCCTTGAAAAACCGTGCGCCAAGATCTGAAACCGTTATTGGCTCTCTATTATGCAGTAGAAAAGAGATAATCTCAGCCATTGTAAAACATTTTCTTTTCCCTTTCTTTTCGCTGTTTCCTAAAAATATGCTGCCAATCGAGCTGTTATCTTCCTGCAGAGCAGAGAAGAGTGGATGCAACTCAGGGTAGGCCAGCACAAGGCTTGCGAGAGTTCGCTTTGTGGCTTCTCTGTGGGTTTCGGTACTGTTCTCCGGTTGTGGTTGCAGAGTGTAGCCCAGGACATCTCCAATCTTCTCCAGCCACTGTGACTCCGAACCGTTTTTAAGGAGCTCATTGAAGATAAGGCGGACTTCTTCCTTGTTGTTCACCTTTAAGGGAGGTAGACCAAAGAAATTGGCAAGAGCCGCCATCTGCTCTCTGTCAAGGTGTTTTCCAAGTTTCATAGTGCCGCTTAAGCACATTTTTAATGAGTAGCGACGTGCAACTTTAGAAAGCACTTCCTCAAGAAAATCCATTAGTGCCTTACTCCAGAATTTCTGTAATAAAAAACAGGTGGGCGAAGACTCCGGGAAGCTAAGAAAAATCGTTTGAAAGTATATGGTTAAACATACTTCCATGGCACTTACTTGCAGCTTGCCTGCGTCAGAGTTCCTTGTCAAAAATCACGGGTTTTGCCGTATCATTTTGATCAAAAAGATCCAACTGCCGATTAGCCGGGTTCTGCCAGTGAAACGGATAGAGATGGACATTAAAGTCACTGTCTTTTTTCACGAGAAGAGTGGTGGAATGTTTCACTTCCCGTCGAACTCCATCCTGGTCCGGTGAGGCGATGAAAAGTTGTAAATCAAGGTCTGTGGCAAAGCCGAGCAGCTGATCCCTGCGGCCAGCATCAATTCCATAAAAAGCCTCATCAAAAAGAAGGGCATGCAGACGTATTTTTTTCCGTTGATACAGGAAGTGGGCAATAGTGAGAATCAGCAGGTAATTGGGAACAGCCTGTTCTCCACCGGAACCGATACTTTTTGTTCGCCTGTCCATCACCACGCCTTCCTCACCTATGGTGGAAACTTCCAGCTCATATTTGTACCAGTTGCGATAATCCAGTTCTTCGGGGATACTGCCTGCTTCGGTGGATATAATCGCTTCCCGGTTATCTGCAAAAAAGGTCTCCAGCTCTTTTTCGGCAAGAGGGTCAAAGGAGCTGATCTGCTTGATGATGGCAATCAGCCGCTTATACTGAGCCATTGGACGTAGCCGGAAGCGATAGCGTTGACCACCAAAAGAACGCTGCCCGAGACGTGTATTGATGCGTCGAATCATTTGATCCAGTTCGCCCACATGTTCCCGCAGATAGTCAAGTAAATCGGTCATGATGATCTGCTTAAACAGTTTTCTGGTATGGTCGTTAATTACCTCTTTCTGGTCGGTTAAGATAGTTGACTGCTGCTCAATAATAGCTGCCAGCCCCTGCTGGCGAAAATCTCTCAGTTCATTTTCATCTTCTTCATAATGAAAACGAAAGCCGCCACCGAACTCAGGGTCATTCACCCTGGCCCGAATCTGATTTGCACCTGTACCAATTGCAATAGCACTGTTGTTTCGTTCTTTTTCTATGGCTTCACTGGTTTTAAATTGCTGTCCTTTTTTGCTTTTCAACACATAGTGGGCAATATCTTCCACGTCAGGAAGAATCCCACGAAGTTTTGTTTCTGCTTCCTCCTTTTGTTGTTCCGATTCAGTCAGTTTTCCGACAAGTTTCGCTGCTCTTTCCTGCAACTGGGTAAGTTCCCGTTCATCACCACCAATTTTTTGATTCATCTCCTGTATTTTTGTCTGATTAGCGGTCTTCCTGTTTTTCAGTCTATTCATTTTCCTTTCGAGGTTGGCAAGGCCTTCCCCGGCAATACGTTCAGCCAGCTCTTTTTGACGCAAAATCAGGCTTTTCAGCGCCTGCCTGTGTGAATTTGTCGTCTCCTGTTGTGCCTGTAATCGTTCCTGTTGAAACTCAAGCTGCTGCATCAGTTCCTTGAGTTCTTGGGTAACCCCCTGGAGTTCCAGTATGTTTTCCTGAAGAAACACTTTGAAGTCGTTAAGGCTTTCCTGCTGCTGCGTTAACACTTTTATGCTGCGGGAGAGTTCCCTTTTATCCCGACCCAACCTTTTCAACTCATTCCTGATGGTGCGAATTTCAGCAGCAAGTGCTCTTTTTCTACTCTCTCCACCAATCAGTCTTGACGGCCGTCCATATAAGGCACGTTCATGGCTGCGAAAAGCAAGAAGAACTTCGCCGTCAACACGTGTAACTTGTGGCTGCAGGCCATCGCTTTCCATTTCCGTGGCCAGGCATCGAAGACATTCAGGGTCTGAATTCTGGAAATCAAAAACGGGCCGCATCCAGTCCGGTATGGTTTCTGTTGTCCGTTTTTCACAACTGATGCGTATGGCTGCGTGATGAGCGGCAACCTTCCTGGCTTGCTCATATTCGCTCTCCCTGAAAAAGAGTGTGCCAAGAATCTCTTCACCTATACACTCCTCAATATACTCCTGTACCTTTAATTTTACTGTTGGCAGCCATTCCAGGCCAAGGTACAGGGGACGCGGACTGAGAATGTTTTGCTGCATAGTGCGCAGACATTCCTGATAGTGAAGCAGGTCAGGATATATTTCGCTCTGTTTTTCACGTTCTGCAAGATTCTCTTCCTGTTTATTTATCTCATCCTGCAGGTTTTTCTCCCTGTCCCGTAAACGGGCAAGATCCTTGTGACAAGACTCAAGATAGTTGTCACTCTGTTCAATATGCACGCGAACATCGATAACCGACAAAAGAGTATAATCTTTGTTTCGACTGACCTGATCCAGCTCATTTTGCAGAGTACTGATTGAAAAAGGAAGAGTGGTTGCCCGTTTAGCAAGGGCTGGAATAAAAAGTGTGAGTTTATTCAGGAAGAGTTTTTGCTGCTCCGCGAACAGTTTTTCATCATGCTGCCATTTGCTCTGTTCAGTCTTGAGCTTCTCTTTCCCCTTGTTGAGGTCTGCTTTTTCTGTGGCAATATCAAGCTGAATTCTTTTTTCCTGGACAACCAGCCCGCTGGTATCCCTGGCCTTGAGGGTATCCAGACGTTCTTCAAAATCCCTGTCCAGTCGTTCAAAAGAGATACATTCTGATTTGTTATGAAGAAGCTGTTCTTTGCCCGTCTCTATTTTTTGTTTTATCGCCCCCTGTTCCTCAACAATTCTGTTACTGTTAAAACGACACAGGAGCCAGTCATATCGCTGTATTGCCTGACGCTGCTCTGATATATTGCTCACTATAACCTGCAGTTCATTCAGCCAGGAAAGTTTGCGATCAAGATCATCCAGAATAGTCTGAGATTGATCGAGTGTTCGCAAAGCCTCAATGATCTGGACAAATATGGCTGTTCGTGGTTCCGGCAGCAAACGCTTGAAAAGAGCATGATAATCTGCTGCTCCTGCTGAAATCTCACGATATGCCTTTCCCATGGCCAGAAAACGACAAATATCCTGATAACTTTCTTCGCCGCCAAAGAGTCTGTTTGCAATATCCTGTCTGTAATTTTTCCTGCTGCTGATAAAACCGCTGCCATCTCCAAGTTTTTCTTTAAATTCCTCGCGGGATGCAGGACGGAAGCGACCATCTTCTTCAAGCAGAAACGGAACATCGACTAATGGGCATTCACGAATAATTCCCCAAAAACGAATTTTCTCATCCATAGCGGTTGCCGACATCCCCATACCGATAGTGAGCGGCTTGCCGTTTCTGCCAATGATTTCAAGAGCTACATAGCTGATTGCCCCCTTTGTGTTTATCACTCCTGTATCAAGATTATAACGAAGAATAATTCCCTGCACCCGCCGCCCGTCACGCTTGGAACCACTCATCCTGGCGGCGGAATTCCATTCCATGGATTGGCCGGCTGTAAGTACATAGTGCACTGCATCAAGGATGGTGGTTTTACCACAACCATTATCGCCAAGGAGAAAGAGGTGGCCGCCATCTTCAATATATATGGTTTCATCAGTGAAATTATGAAAATTAATCATGCGGATGGAGCGGATGAGATACGCTGTTTTCTGCATTTCACAGCCCCTCTCTTTCTTCAGTGCTGCGGGTAAGTTCCGGAATCATCCGGGCAAGTGCGGCACTGTTATAGTGGTAGAGTGCAGGCATGGCCTCGTAGATAAGATCCGATTCTGAGGCCTGCATATCTTCAGGCGGCTTGATTTTGGTCAGAAATCTATGTTTTTCAAGTTCCGGCATTACCGGTTTCCAGATTCTTGAACGAAGATACTCCTGGCTGTAGCGCTCTCCCTGTTCAGAAAAAAGTTCCTGGAAACGATTATGACTGTAATCGAGCAGATCACCAAAGTGAAACCGGAGATTCTCCCTATCTTCTATGGTCATACCGTTCTCCTCAAGCTGCTGCTCAAAAAATTCAAGGAGCATCATAAAGGCCAGACATTCATCTCTTTTAGTGAATTGAAAAAGGGAACGATTGGCAGGAGTAATGGCGCGGTTATACCAGTCCGCCTTGTATACACGGGCGCACTTGGAGTCGATGATCAGGCTCCAGCCATAGAACAGTTTGAAAAACTCCGAGAACTCACGGCGATGACGGCGAAGAAAGAGAAACAGATCATGATCATCGACTGCATAAAAATAGGAGCTTTCAAGTATGACGTTTAACACCGCCTGTACTTTGTCATTGCTTCGTTTTAAGAGTTTTGCAAGTTCAATTTCCATGATTCTTTTTCATTTGGTGGCTGCAATGAGCATCTCACAACATTTCAGGCTGCACTCATCAATTCGTAATATGATCTCTTTTCCTTCTGGAGACAGGGAGTAATGGATACGATGTAAGCGTTTACCGTTGGTAAAGATCCCTGCTTTAGCAAGATTTATAATATTTTCACAATCATTGAAACAATCAAAACAGCCGCTGGATAAATAGGTTTCCGGTCCATCCGCATTGCACAATTTTTCCTGAAGCCAATTTTGCAGAAGAGCAAGCTTTGCTTCGTCCATCGACTGGACGGGTGTATCGCTTTGTTGTTTGTTTTTTAGAAACAGTTTTGGGAAACTGGATTTTTTGGCAATCGGTTTTTTGGGTTTTGGTGGCTCCGCTTTTTCATATGTATCCCAGAAATGCTGGTCATAGCGACAGAGTGGCTGGGCCAGGAGAGTATTGAAAAAACCATGAAAGGTCTGGTCTTCATCGAAGGAGGCAATATCACCGATACGGGAAGCAATATCCTGCAGCTTGTTGTTTTTTCTTTCCAGTTCCCGCAGATGGCTGCGCAGTTTCTGCCAAACCTGCAGAGAGGATCTGTTTATTCGGTGCAGCAACCGGTCGAGCCCGCCCTGTTCTGCAAAAAAGTTCAGTAAACGTCCGGGAATTGCTTCAACGTGTGCATCACGCCGGGTCTGCAGTAAATGAGGTGTGCGCAGACGTTCCTTCTCCATTACTTCGTGACACAGGAGAAGTTTCTCAGACTGTTTTTTGTTCTGCAAACGTTTCAGCAGCGGCAGGATCTCGAGGCGCAGATTAGAAGCTTGTTTTAGAAAGGTTTCCACATAACTTTCGACCTCTTTTACCAGCTGACGAACCTCATTGATTTCATAGCGTTTCACCAGAAATAAGAGCAGACGGCCATTAAAATCAGCAAGCCCGGCGGTGATCTCCTGGGATAAATCTCCGGCCTTAAACAGCTGAAAAAGCACACGTCGGGAGAGCTCTTTCTGCTCTTCGGTATCGTCGTCCTGCAGTTGAAAATGATGCAACAGCCGTAGAAGTTCTCCAAGGCTGCCACGCATTTCGCCAAGAAGATCCCTGGTGTCATTACCGCTGCTGTGGATATCATCCAGCAGGCGCTGTTCAAGCCATTCGAGAAAATGAACAGTTTCTGCGTCCAGACGGTACCGGAATTTTCTCTTGCGGTTATCACGGTATCCACGTAAACGCTGCTTCTCAATACGAAAGCTGAGTAAATTCCACTCAGCCAGCTGAGCCATATCTCCCCGAAAACGGTCCTGGTCGTAGTCATCGCCGGTGGCAGACTGTGCAGGCTCAACACCTCTGTAGATATCATCGTATAAAGGTTCAAGCTCATAATCACGCTTAAAAAGAAGCATGCGGTAAAGAATGTTCAGGTAAGAGAGTGCCCGATCAGCTCTCAGCAGGGAACCAAGGTGCTGATTACGGTTTGCCAGGAGGTTTCTCACCGCTCCTTTTTCAAATAAAGAGAGCGCAGATGAGCCGAAAAGAGCGGTTGCTTCCTGCAGTTTATCTGTGTTCATAGGGATACTGCCATGCCTGTCCTTTTTTGTTACCTTGTCTCAGATCTTGGTTATAACCATAATTTAACGCAGACAAGCTGCAAGTAAGTACCTTGGAGGTCGACCTGTTTTTACAGATAAATACTTCCCTCATTTCCTCGGAGTCTTTGCTTACCTGTTTTTTATTACAGCTTTTACGGAGTAAGGTACTAAAGCAAGGAT
>JAFDME010000147.1 GCA_019306075.1 Deltaproteobacteria bacterium
AAACTGGTTTTCTCACTGCAAAATAAATGCCTGTTACTACTTATTTGTGATCTTTGGGGGAAATAGCGTATCGCTTGAGTTTGTCATAGAAAGCGGTTTTACCAATTTCCAGCTGCTGAACCGTTTTTACAACGTTGCCATGATTTTTCTCAAGAACGTAAACAATAATGTCTTTTTCAACCTCGGAAATTATAGATTTGAGGGGTTGCCCGTCCAGTTGCTGCAGATAATTTCTCTGCTGTGGTTGCTCTTCCTCGCCCGGAAGGAGGTCAAAAATAAGTTCATTTTCGGTGATGGTATTGTTCTTGGACATCAGTACAGCACGCTGTATCACGTTTTCAAGCTCACGGACATTGCCTGGCCAGTCATGCTGCATCAGACGGTCAAGTATTGATTGAGGGAAGAAACTGATCTCTTTTTTAAATGCCTGTCGGTACCTGCGAACAAAATGAGTGACAAGGTCAGCTATATCATCTATTCGTTCCCTGAGAGGAGGAATCGATATATTGATAATGTTGAGCCTGTAAAAAAGATCAAGTCGAAAATCGCCACTCTGAACCATGGTTGCAAGATCTTTGTTCGTTGCGGCGATGACTCTTACATCGACTTTTGTAGGAGAATTTCCGCCTACACGGATTATTTCTCCGTCTTGCAGAACTCGCAACAGGGATGCCTGCATACGGGGGCTGATATCTCCGATCTCGTCGAGGAATATTGTGCCGCCGTCCACCACCTCAAATTTACCCTTGCGTTTTCCGTCCGCTCCGGTGAAAGCACCTTTTTCATGGCCAAAAAGATCACTTTCAAGCAGTGAGTCGTTGATGGTGTTGCAGTTGATTTTAAGAAACGGTTTTTCGTTACGGTTGCTGCTCTCGCGGAGCAGGTTGGCCACAAGTTCCTTGCCTGTACCTGACTCTCCGGTAATAAGGATTGTTGCATCAGATTTGGCAACTTGAAAAACCATGTCGCGAAGTTCGGTTAAACCTCGACTGGATCCGACCATCTTGCCTTCTTCGGGGCGGTCCTTCAGATGTTCTTTAAGGGAGTTGAGTTCCTTTGAAAGGCTGCGCCTGGTTCTTTCACTCTCCTTTAACTCGTGGATTTTATGGGACAGGATAGTCTCTATACTGGTGTGAAAGAGGGATAATTCTTCAAATTGCGATTTAGTCTCAGTCAGATCCCTGATAAAAAACCAGAAAAGAGAATCTCCCTTATACCCATGGAAGGGTGCAAGTGTATATTCCAGGTGGTGTTCTTTAAACGTTGATTCCAGCGTTGAGCCTATTGTGTTGTCCTGAACGGTTTTGGCTACTATATTAAGAAGACTGCGAATATTTTGAGCTGATGAGGAATTACCTTTGATCGACTGGTGGCAGAGATCCCCAAAAAAATCCGTGGCGCTGGGATTCATATATTCGATTGATTCGCTGTCTTTTACGAGCAAAACCATCTCCGGGATAGATTCAAGGAGGCTGTGCTGGTTCTGAATAAGTCTTTCCAGGTTCTGCTGGCTGTTTTCTATTTGCATAAGAGTATGTGGTGGACTGTACCAAGATTTTGCTGATATTTTATGGTAGTATATAGTAGAGGGTCAAAAAAGAACAGTGAAATTCCAGAATAACGAAAAAATTCCATTATCAGGATCTTTTTTTCCGGTAGAGGGAATGAAACGTATGCGCCGAGTCCAGCCCAAAGCTGTACTGATCTGTTTGTTTTTGCTCTACGCTTTAGCTGCCTGTGATTGCCTTGCCATGCTGCCGGAAGAGATCCTTGTGGTCGCCAATAATGCTGTACAGGGTAGTACCAATCTTGCTGAATATTATATGAAAAAGCGATCTATTCCGAAGTCGCACCTGTTGTCATTATCCCTTACCGCAAAAGAGACCATGTCAAGGGCTGAGTATAATCGCAAACTGAAAGGACCTGTACTTGCTGCCCTTAAACACCATCGGTCGGATATGCGGATTTCCACACTTGTCCTTATTTACGGAGTTCCTCTGAAGGTTGCACCTGAACCTCCGGATTTGGAAACAAAAGAGCAGGTCGCCAGACTGAAAAAAGAGAGAGAGCTGACTAAAAAAAAGAAGGGACTTACTGCCCGGGAGAAGAAAAGCAGGAAAAAAGAGATAAATGATGAGATTAACCGACTGATGAAGGTAAATCAGCGGGCAGCAGTCGATTCTGAACTGGCTCTGGTGCTTGCCGGTAAGTATGAACTGAGGGGCTGGATAAAAAACCCCTATTTTTACGAATTTCAGGGGCTGCCGCTTGCTGTAAAAAAAGACCAGGTGCTGATGGTTAGCCGTCTGGACGGCCCTGACACGAAAACGGTGTACAGGGTTATCAATGACACACTACAGACCGAAAAACGCGGACTGCAGGGAAACGCGTATTTTGATGCAAGGTGGAAAACACCTCCGGGAAACAATCTCAGGGGCTATAAATTGTATGATTCCTCTCTCCATAAGGCGGCAAAAGTTGTGGCTGAAAGGATACCGGTTGTCCTTGATGAGAAACCCGGACTTTTCGCGAAAAACAGCTGCCCGAAAGCAGCTCTTTACTGCGGCTGGTATTCACTGGCAAACTATATTGACAGTTTCGAGTGGCAGAAAGGTGCGATCGGTTATCATCTTGCAAGTGCTGAATGTGCAACTTTGAAAAAGAAGGGAAGCAGGCTGTGGTGTCTTGAGATGCTGGATAGAGGTGTAGCCGCAACTATTGGACCTGTATATGAACCATATATTCAAGGATTCCCTCTGCCGGAAGTTTTCTTTTCTCATCTGATTGAGGGATATATGAGTCTCGGGGAATCGTACCTGGTTTCCCTGCCTTTTCTCTCGTGGCAGATGGTTCTTGTGGGAGATCCACTCTATCAGCCTTTTTCTCCATTGGGAAATTAGCAGCAGGAAAGGCAAAAAGTGAGAGAGGGTGGACTTTTGGTTACGGCCATATAAAAGGAGGTTTGCCTGTTTTTTTGCGGATCCAGTCCAGACTGTGCTGGAGAGAGGGTTTTGCTATAAGGAAGTTGATCATCGTCTGTTTTCCGGGAAAAGTGAGAAGCAGCAGGCCGATAAGAATAGTCAGAAGTCCCTGGCCCGGCAGAAAGAGCATGGCAAAGCCGGCTGTTAAAAAGAAAATCCCGCCGATATTGCGGAACAGTAGAAAAGCAATAGATGTCCCGGAAAGTCTGGCAGGTTCTTTTTTTCTGCTGATATTGATAAAACAGTTAATTGACAGTCTGGCGATTATCAGCGGAATTATGATGAGGCTGAGAATAAAGGTAGCAAGAGAGAGCGGAGCAAGCCATCGAAAGAGTGTGATAAAGAGCTGCGTATTGACAAACTGATCCATAATCTGCGTGCTACTGTTCTTCCCGGCTGAGAGGCTTGATGGCTATTGATACCCTGCCTGCCGGACTATCTGCAAAGGAAGAGGATCGGTTGTCTTCATCAATGCTGATCCTGGCCGGGTCGAGGTCGAACTGATCCGTGAAGTAGCGGTACACTGACTGGATTCTCTGCTCAGCAAGTTCTTTTAACATATTCTCATCCACCTTGACCTGCTGTGGCTGAGTGGGTATAAATTCCTGCAGAAATTTTGGAGGAATATCCATTTCAAGCACTTTTCCCTCTTTTTCCAGCTTTTTCTGTCTCTGCTCAAGAGTTTTTCTGTAGAGTTCTTTCTGTCCCTGCCATTTTTTCAGCCTGCGCTTATTTTCCGCCGTAACTCTTTCCAGTTCAATACTTTCAAGCTGTGTTACCATTGCTGCAGTATCTGTATCAAGGTCATACCCGCCTGATATTACAAGTCCAATGTTAGGGTTGGCAGCAAGAAACTGACTATAACGGGCAAGAGTAGTTTCATTTTCGGTGGATATGACAGACTCCCCTGGTTTGAAATTGATATATTCGCTGTCGGCAAGATCAGTAAAATCACCAGAGGCAAGGAGAAAAGGTGAGACTGACGCTTTTATCACCAGTTTTTGAAAATCGGTAAGTATGCGATAAAGAAGAGGGGATTGAGAGGCCGGCTCTGGTTCAGTAAAGGAGAAATCGATATTAAAGGAGTTTTCACCGTCAGTTAAAAGGGCAAGGGTCAGAGCAGAATCTGATATCTTACTTTCAGTATCAATTCCTGAAAAATTGACAGTTCCGGAATTGCTCAGTTGTGCATCCTGCCAGCTGCTGTCCAGTTGAAGATTAAAGGTTCCTCTGTCAGTATCTATTTCAAGCTGTGAACCAAATTGTTTCTGGAAGGCAGTAAGAGGAAACTCAGTAAGGGAAAAAGAAAAGGTGCCATTGTTCTCTCTGGAAAGGAGGTTCGACCGACCTTTGATACTTAATGATGAGTCATCAAGGTTTGCACCAAATTGAAACTGGCTTTCCCCTGATTTTTTGTCGTAATCCAGGCCAGAAATTGTGCCGTTAAAGTCGCTGATTATTCCCTGCCATGGTGGAGACACTCTTCCGTCCTTTACATCTATCCGGCCGTTCTGAACAACGATCTCACCGATATTAAATGATTCTTCGGAGAGTTTAGCAGTTTTCGGCAGGTATTTTTGCAGGATATCCTTGAAAGATTCAAGAGGAGTGTTGTCATCTGAATCAATCGTCCATGAAAAGGAGGGGGCTTTAAACTTTATCTGTGAGACGGTGAACCTGGCTGGATTCGATTGAGTGTGAATCCCCTGGAATATTCCGTTTTCCCAGTGAAGAATTTGTTTATTTTTATCCTTAATAAACCCTTGCCTGATGTTCAAATCACCCTTGAATCCTGCTCCGGGCAGACTGAAGGTGCCTTTTCCTTCAAGCGAGCCCCCGATATCAGCGAGAGCTGATGACTCGGTAAACCATGAGAGAACAGCACCGGGCTGCAGTGATGAAAATTCAGTTTCAAGGGAGAGTTTAAATGGCGACAGGATGATCCTTCCATCCGCCTTGACTGCCGCGTCTTTTTTCCCGGTTGCGATGATTGAAATATTTTTTTCCTTTTCTTTTACTTTATAAAAATTCTCTGCTTTAAGTTTGAGGAGCGGAAAATGTATTTTTTTATTTTTCCCGGCAGCAGAGGAAAGGGTGGCATTGCCCTGGAAACTGAGGCTGTTAAGCAGATATTTTTTACTTTTACTGTTGTTGAAAAGAGAAAAAGATTGTGGCAGTTTTTCTTTTTTCAGATTGAGTGTGCCGTTTTGTATGGTAACAGTGCCAAAATCCGTCTGCTGCCGGGAATTGCTGAAATCAGTAATTTTAACGAGAGGGGAGGCTAGAATGGTTGAGTTATCTTCTGTCAGAATAAAATTCTGCACCGCAATGGTGGTGTCTTTGAGCTTGAGAAAGGATTTCCAGGAGCCCGCTTCTTTAAGGGAAAGGCTGAATCTGCCCTTCAGATCAGCCATTCCCTTTGAGGCGGCAAAAGGTGTGATATCAAAAGCCCTGAAAAGAGTACCGGTCTGAATATTGTTAATGGTGAGGGTTCCGGCAAGAGTGTCCGCCGGACTGAGTTCACCCTGCCAGGAAAAGAAGGCAGTACCGGTCTGCTGTTCTCCGGTTAAACGAAAAGAGCCGGGCTTATCTTTATTTTTCCCTGTTGCAGAGGAGTTGTAATGGAGTAAATGGAACTGCAGTGCATCCCAGGATATGTCTGGTCTGCTGGATGGGCTTGTCTGAAAAATGTTCAGGACGCCGCCGTCCACTATCATTCTGGTAATATTCGTTGTGGCTGATGCTGATTGTCTGCCGGGGGCTTCCTCTTTCTCTCCTCTGCTGAAGATATTGCGCAGGTTGTCGGAAAAGCTTTTTCCATAGGATGAAATAAGAGGATCTCTCAGAGAGATCGATTCAAACTGAATGTGTTTTGAGACGGGGAACAGGGTTCCCTGCAGTTGGGCAGCCGGAACAGCAATTTTAAACGTTCCGCTGTCGGTAGACATCTCAGCGCCATCAATTTTGAGATCAAAACTGATGGCAAGTTTATTGCCCTTTGGTTTCTCCGGGTTGAATCTGAAGCCGATCTTCCCATCAGCTTTTCCCCTGGTAAAATCCAGAGGCAGGGAGAAGGGAAGGTAGCCGAAATAAAAAGGGAGATCCATGGACCGGATATCGCACGAGAGATCAGTCCCGTGATTATTCTTCCCTGTATCACCGACCGCCGCTTCACCTGACAATTCAAACGGGCTGCCGTTAATTGTTGCTGAAAAACGGGGCCGGATATAGTTTCCCGCCTGAAAAGGGAAATTTGAAAGGGTGGGAAGTGCCAGCTGAATATCTTCTATGGTATGGGTCTTTTTTCGCGGCAGGTCCGAGAAGACAACGTTACTTCCGGAAATATTGATATTGTTGAGGGAAAAATGAAATGGCAGGGAAGAGAAGCTGATTATCCCGCTTTCATCATCGCTGGAGGATGGTCCAAATATCGATGAGAAATTATATGAGCTGTCATATTCACGGGTTATATGAGCTGTCAGTCCGTCAATTTTAAGGCTGTTGCTTACCAGCTCATTGCGCAGCAGTGAGAGCGGAGCAAGCTTTCCCGACATGCTTTTCATATCAAGAAGGGCCGGGAGGTTTGGGTCTTCGGGGATAAGCTTGATATTTTCAGTGCTGAAACTGAAAGTCAACGGGTTAAAATGGATATTTCCAGGTTGAAAATGAAGGCCGGTCGACCGATAGACAGTTTCCGGTAAAATTTTAGTAATGTAATAGGGCACACCGGCAAATCCGGCAAGAGCATAAAGTGCAAAAAGTCCTGCAGGAATTATAAGCCACCACCATGATTTAGACGTGGATCGGCTCTGTTTGCGGGCTGTTTTACGCGAAGGTTTTCGACGGCTGGATGGTCTCTTCCCGGAGGTGCGTTTGGGCGGAGATACAGGCTGCTGGATGGAAATATTGCCAAAATTATCAGACATAGGAGTTCGGGTAGTTGCTGTAAACTATTCTCTGCTTCACCGCAGATATGCGAATGTTGTCACCTGTTTTTTATTACAGGAATTCAGGAGTAAGGTACTAACGCAGACAAGCTGCAAGTAAGTACCTTGGAGGTATTTATCTGGTTTTATGGTTAAATATCCTTCTTCATTTTCTTGTTTTTCTTTACAGCTTTTACGGAGTAAGGTACTAAATATCATTTTTCGAAGTATAATCAGTTTGATGGAAGTTGGGCAACAAAATGTTTATAGGAGGTGAACTTTTAAAATGGTCTCTGCTTTTTTTAAAAAAAAAGAAAAAAACGTTTTAATTCCTTCATTTTAGTCGTACATTTAAACTATAGGAATGCTTCTTTTCCAAATCTATAGAGTAAAGACACCTGAGACCCTTTATACAAGACTTCTTATGTTCAATTCGTTGAGTTATTTTCGCTGGCAGGATCTCCTGGACATCCTGATCGTGGCGTTTGTCATCCATCAGCTGATTTCTGTTATCAGAGGCACCCGGTCTGTGCAGATGGTGGTTGGTCTCGGTGTTGTTACCCTGATTTATTTTCTTGCAACGGTCCTTGAGCTCTCTGCTCTTTTATGGATTATGCGGACTTTTCTCAGTTCCATTCTTCTTATCGTCATTATTGTTTTCCAGAAAGATATTCGTAGAGCTCTGACCCAGGTTGGTCGAACACCGTTTCAAAAGCATGTCGATATTGCCGACAAACAGATGGAAGAGATTATCAGGACACTTTTCTATCTGGCCAAAAGGCGCATTGGTGCGTTGATTGTCATTGAGCGTGAAACGAGCCTTGGAGATTTTGTCGAATCCGGTTTTAAACTTGACGCTGTTTTGACCAAGGAACTTTTAATATCTATTTTTATGCCCGCCTCTCCGCTGCATGATGGCGCCGTTCTGATAAGTCAGGAGAGAATTGAACATGCAGGATGTATTCTCCCTCTCACCCAGAACCCCTATATTAATAAACGTTACGGTACCCGTCACAGGGCGGCCATCGGTCTTACTGAAGAGACAGATGCCGTGGTTCTCGTTGTTTCTGAAGAAACCCAGGAGATATCTGTGGTGAGGCATGGTGCTTTAACCACAGTTGAAGATGAAATCACTCTTAAAAAAAATCTGCAGGCGATATTTGTTGCCGGCAATGGATCGTCATATTCATTAAAACATTTGGTGGGTGGTAGATGAAGGGGTCTGGAAACAGGACACCGGGCAGCAGAAAACCGGTAAATGAGGTGTCCCGTGAGTG
>JAFDME010000007.1 GCA_019306075.1 Deltaproteobacteria bacterium
CAGCCGCCCCCGGAAATGAAAGTTTTTTCATTGCCTGCCCCATTTCAGCAAGCTGATCTGGACGGGAAATCAGATCATCAATATATTGAGCCAGGGTAGTCGGTGACAACTCTTTTTCCTGGTAGAGCCGTGCTCCCCCGCCCTGGACATAATAGTCACCATTTTTTGTCTGATGATCATCGGCTGCATAAGGATATGGAATTAAAATAGCAGGCTTTCCCAGAACAGCAATTTCCGACAGAGTGGTTGCACCGGCTCTGGATATCAGCAGATCTGATTTTGCGTATACCTTATCCATTTCCCTGAAGAATGGCTGAACTTCCGCCTTAATCCCGGCCCGTGCATATGCCTCAAGAACCATTGCAGCATCATTCATCCCCGTCTGATGTATCAGGTGAACTTTTGCCGATAATTTCTGATCCTCAAGGAGAAAGGCTTCCATTACCAGTTTATTCACCATCTCTGCCCCCTGGCTGCCGCCAAGAACCAGCAATGTAATTTTGCCGGACACATTATCCGCACTTTTTCCCCTGGCGAGATCAAGTATATTGGCCCGTACTGGATTTCCAGTGTGAACCGCCTTGGCAGGAGAAAAATATTTTTTACTGCCCGGGTGGGAAAGACAAACTCTGTCCACTATTTTACCCAGTTTACGATTAGCCAGTCCGGGAACAGCGTTCTGTTCATGAATCATTGTAGGAACACCGCAACTTTTACCAGCAGCAACCACTGGACCGGTCACATACCCACCAACTCCGAGGATAAGATCCGGCCGAAACGTCCTTATAATTTTAACCGCTTGCACATATGAAAGAGGGAGAACAGTTACCGCCTTAATCAATTGAGCAAGTTTTTTTCCCTTCATTCCGTAACTGACAATAGATTCACTGTCGAAACCATACTGGCTCAGCGCAGTGGTATCCATTTTTCGCCTGGTGCCGACGAAAAGAATCGTGGTATCAGGATACCTCCTCCTGAATTCCTGGGCCGTTGCAACGGCTGGAAACAGATGTCCACCGGTTCCTCCCCCGGTCAGAAGCAGCCTTACAGGCTTTGCTGAAACCACTTACAGTGCCCCTTTTTCCTGACTCTCACTTTTAAGTCTGTCCACTTCCGCTTTAAACACTCTGCCACGATGGCCATAATTGGTAAACATGTCAAAGCTTGAACAGGCAGGGGAAAGCAGGACAGAATCACCAACGGCAGCAATATCCGCTGCCTTCTCTACTGCCTCTTGCATTGATTCTACACTGACAACCGGAACTGATCCCCGAAGAGCCCGCTCGATAAGTGCTGCCGATTCACCGATTACTATTACTGTCTTCACTTTCCCGGAGACAGCCGGTTTCAGCAGGGAATAATCATCACCCTTGTCACGCCCGCCGGCTAGAAGAATCACTCCGCTGTCAAATTGAGCAAGAGCCGCTGTAACTGCACCCGTATTCGTCGCTTTTGAATCGTTAAAATATCTGACACCATCCACTTCATGCACAAATTCCATCCTGTGCTCCAGGGGTTTAAACCTGTTCAGCCCGCTCTGTATCCGGCTGCGGCTGCAGCCGAGACATCTTGCTGCAAGAATGGCAGGAGCACTGTTGCCGGCTCCAATCCGTCCATAAAGAGCTGTTGCCTCCAGGGAATATTTTTCATCCCTGCTGCCCGGATACAATACAACATCACTCCCTGATATCCCAACCTCAAATTTATTGCCGGAGCCAAATTTTAAAACTTGCGGCAGAAATCCGGTTTCCAGCTTCGCACATTCGATATCATCGCCGTTTATGATGGCCACCTGTTCTTTTGTCTGACATGAAAAAATCCTCATTTTTGCCCTGCGGTATTCTTCCATATCGCCATGTCTGTCCAGGTGATCGGGGCTGACATTCAGCAAGACAGCAATATCCGGAGCAAAATCACCTGCTGTCTCCAACTGAAAACTTGAAACTTCAAGCACCAACAGATCTGCGTCCTGAGGAGCCAGAAGATAATCAAAAAGAGAAGTGCGGATATTTCCTCCGACAAAAACCCGCTTTCCTGCTCCCTTCAATAGTTCAGCCACAAGTGTAGTAACTGTGGTTTTTCCGTTTGTGCCGGTGATGGCAATTATCTGCTTATCGACAGGTGCAAAAGCCAATTCCCCGACAACCGGCACCCCTCTCCCGCGCAGCTCGTCCATCAGAGGAGTGGCAATATTGATTCCCGGACTTACAATGACGATATCGGCCCTGGCAAGGAACTCTGCAGTGTGTTCTCCTGTCTGCAGATGAAATCCATCCAGCCCTGCAAAAGCTCCTTCATCTGCAATAAATTCCTGCCGTGGACGAATATCAGAAACAAAAACCTCAGCATTTTCATGCAGAGCATATCTGGCAGCCGCCCGACCCGAAACACCAAGCCCCATCACAGCGACCCTGGTTCCGGCCATTATTTTCGGGAGGTTTCCCATGAGTGCCTTACTCCAGATTTTTGCAGGAAAAACAAGTAACTGGAAAACAATGTTTAAAATTGTATGTCTGAATTTACTTCAATGGCACTTATTCAGCCATTTTAAAATTCCGGTTTATTCGGGTCAGCGCAGTTTCAGTGTAGCTACTGCGACCAGCCCGAGGATTATGGATACAATCCAGAATCTGACAACCACCTTTGGTTCATGCCATCCTTTTTTCTCAAAATGGTGATGAAAAGGGGCCATAAGAAAAATACGTTTACCGTTGGTCATCTTAAAGTAACCCACCTGCATAATGACGGATAAAGCCTCCATAACAAAAATTCCGCCAACTATTGCCAGTAGAAACTCCTGCTTGATTATTATCGCAATTGATCCGAGAGCACCACCCAGAGCAAGGGAGCCGACATCACCCATAAACATCTGCGCTGGAAAGGCATTGAACCAGAGAAAACCCAGGCATGCACCCAGAATTGAACCACAGAAAATTGCAAGTTCCCCGCTGCCTGCGACATAGGGCAACTGCAGATATTCAGCCAGCACCACATGCCCGGCCAGATATGAAAAAACCAGGTAAACTGCGGCGGTCACTATCGTCGGCCCTGCTGCAAGTCCGTCAAGCCCATCAGTCAAATTTACAGCATTCGATGCTCCAACAATGACAATCACTGCAAAGACCACATAGAACCAGCCGAGGTCCGGCCGGAAATTCTTAAAAAACGGTATGCTCAGATGGCCGTCAAAGCCGGGATAAAGGGAGATAAACAGGCCAACAACCGCCGCCCCTGCCACCTGCAGTACCAACTTGCTCCTGGCACTCAGTCCTTTTGAATTCTGTTTTTTAATCTTTCGATAATCATCGACAAAACCGATGCAGCCATAAGACAGAGTAACAAACATTCCCAGCCAGACAAGAGGATTATTCAGTCGGGCCCATAGTACCGTGCCCAGTAAAATGGCAAAGAGAATTAACAGTCCTCCCATTGTCGGCACACCCTGTTTGGCAAGATGTGTTTCAGGGCCATCATCACGAATCACCTGACCTATCTGAAATCGTTTCATCATGCGAATAAAAAAGGGCCCGAGGAACAGAACAAGCAGAAATGCGGTGACAGCTCCTCCGATGGAACGAAATGTTATATAGCGAAAGACGTTAAATCCTGAGAAAACAGAACTTAACGGATATAAAAAGTGATAGAGCATAACAGGCTGTCCCGATTACTGATTAAAGTTGATGCCACTCGATGCCCCACCAGGGGGGTATAACTGTCAAGTTCCGGATAATCCGGCTTCCGGGCATGAATCTGAAAAAGTTGCACTTAAAAAAGATATTTCTATTCCACCAGTTCAGAAACAATTGTCTCAAAGCGCAAACCACGTGAAGCCTTTACCAGGAGCAGTCCATCTTGTCCAAGCTTTTTATGAGCAACACATTTATTTACCCAGCGAACCGCCGCTTCCTTTTCCTCAAACAGCATAATATTACTGCTGTCCATTCCGCCTGCCAGGGCACCTTTTCCTGCATCACCTTTAAACTCTCCGATAAAAACCAGATCATCAAGACCTGACTCTGCGGCATATCGTCCCAGCTCAAAATGGGCCTCTCTCGAACTGTCCCCAAGCTCAAGCATATCCCCGAGGATCGCCGCGGAATATATTCCTTCCATCTGTTTTAAGGCTTTCAGACCGGCTGCCATAGATGCCGGATTTGCATTATAGGTATCATTAAGCAGTGTATACCCGCCCCTGCCCCGCAAAACCTCCATACGCTTATCGCCTGCTCTAAAACTGGCAAGTCCTGCAGCTATATGTTCAAGTTCAGCCCCTGCACCGTAAGAAATCGCCGCGGCAGCAAGGGCGTTGGACACATTATGCTCTCCCACGGCAGAGAGATGAATGTCAACATCTCCCCCGCCGGAATGAAGGCGGAAGGTAATTACTCCGGTTTTCCTGCAATGTACATCCGTTACCCATAAATCAGGGTCCAGCGCCATCTTTTCCGCAGAAACCGTATATCTGATCGTATCCTGCTCATATTTTTCTGCCAGACCGGTCACCCGCGGGTCATCAAGATTAATAATCAGCAGCCCGTTTTTTCCGGTCCCCTGAAAAAGTTCCTCTTTAGCTTCGGCGACCCCCTCAATCGACTGCAGTCCCTCAAGATGTGCACCATAGATATTGACGATACAACTAATACCCGGATCTGCTATTTCCGCAAGACGGCGCAGCTCCCCGGGCTGATTCATACCCGCCTCCAGAACTGCGGCACGGGCGGAAGGGCTGAGGGGCAAGAGAGAAAGCGGCAGACCAACAAGATTATTGAAGTTACCGCGGGTTTTTAGAACAGTGCCTGCCGGGTATTGATCCCCTTCCGGCCACCTGCATTGAAGAATGGCGGCAACCATATCTTTAACAGTGGTCTTCCCGCAACTGCCGGTTATTGCAATTATCGTCTGCGGACTCATCCTCCCGAGCTGAGCCCTCCTGTAGGAGGCCATATCCCCCAGGGCTTTCAATGTATCCTCAACAATTATCTGACACACATTATTTCCAGGAGGAAGTGCTACCTCTTTTTCCATCACCAGACAGACAGCACCATTTTCGACCGCCTGTGCTGCAAACTGGTGACCATCATATTTTTCTCCTCTGAGGGCAACAAAGATAGAGTCATGGCCTCTCACTCTGCTGTCGGTCACTACCTCTCCCAGAAACCTGTCTTTGGCAAATTCGGCAATCACTTTCCCGCCAACACTTCCGGCAACCCTTGCACCTGTCCATGAGCAGAGCACTTTCAGTACCTCAAGTCTGTCATCAAAATAGAGCCTGCCCCGGCTGTTTAGCTGATATGTTTCATGACCTTTACCCGCTATTATTACAATGTCTCCGGCACCCGCTGCGGTGACAGCTGCCCTGATCGCCTTTCTTCTGTCTCTCTCAACAATAATCCCCCGCTCTCCGTGACGCCTCCCGGCCAGCCAGTCGAACGACTTTACCTCCGAGTTACTGCTCTGCATCCCATGGAGAATCTGCCTGACAATTTCATCCGGATTTTCATCCCGCGGGTTGTCGTCTGTAACAATTGCCACATCACTGAACCTGGCAGCAATTTCTCCCATCAGAGGCCGCTTACCCCCGTCTCTGCCTCCGCCACAGCCAAAAACGCAGAAGAGTTCTCCATGGGGCAGTGATGAGACAGTTGACAGCACCTGTTCCAAAGCATCGGGAGTGTGAGCATAATCAACCAAAACAACCGGTCCGGCCAGTGGTTCATCTGTTAAATCAACGACCCTTTCGAGTCTTCCAGGAGCACCCGACGTTTTACTGAGCCACTCAACTGCAGCATCAATATCAATCTTCAGAACAGAACAGAGACCGAGCACCGTCAGCATATTGTCTATATTGAACCGGCCAATTAGCCTTGAATGCAAAAAAATCTCTGTTCCGCCAACCTCGATCTTCAGGGGGGTTCCATTTAAGCCCGGATCATATCCGAGAAGACGAATATCCGCATCCGCCCCATCACCCCAGAAAACTGTGTCAGCGCAATGAATCCTGCACTTTTCCAGCAAATTTTCAGACCAGAACGGTTTTTCTTTCGCGGAAGAAACTGCCGGCAGCACCGCACTTCCGTCCTCTGCCATATGTTCTGTAAAGAGCTTGGATTTTGCAGAAAAGTAATCTTCCATGCTGCCATGATAATCAAGATGATCCCTGGTAAGATTGGTAAAGGCCGCGGCAGCAAAACGAATATTACCGATCCTGTCCTGCGCAAGTGCATGGGAGGACACCTCTAAAATAACATACTGAACCCCGTCATCCGCCATTTTCCGCAGCATCTGCTGCAACACCATCGCCTCAGGGGTGGTAAACCTCGTCTCCAGCAAAACCGGTTCGCCGCTATCCCCCACATATCTGTTATTTACAGTACCGATTACTCCCACCTTTTTACCGGAATGGAGAAGAACTTTCTCCAGCAGGTAAGTGACAGTAGTTTTCCCGTTAGTTCCTGTAACTCCAATCAGGATCAATTGATCGGCCGGCCTGCCATAATAATTGGCGGCCACAACACCATAGGTCCTGCCACTGTCTTCAACCTCTATAAGGAGACCAGGCCAACTTCCAAGATCATCCGACCTGATTCTGCCAGCCTCACATATTACAGCAGCACATCCATTTTCAATGGCTTTAAATACATAATCATGGCCGTCAACCACTGTACCCCTGATTGCCACAAAAAGTGTGCCGGCCTTCACCTTTCCTGAATCAGAGGAAACCAAAACTACTTCAATATCCCGAATCTGTCTGCCATGATCCCCGCCCACGGTTCTATACTCAATTCCCCGGAGAAGTGGTTTCAGCGGTTGTGGAACTACTGATTTATCCTGTAGCATATCCATCTGTTTTTTTCTTTCAGTTGGAAGGTTGTGGCCCTTCAAACTTCACCTCTTCCTCATTTTCCAGAATCAATATACATTCTGTTAATCCTTTCATGGAAGTGCCGGCAGAAGGCGTCTGTGAAACAACTCTACCCGTTCCCTGAAAACGTATTTTTACATTATTGTTCTGCAGCAGCTGAAGGCTCCTGCGCAGACTCAAACCCTTCAGATCCGGCATTACTCCTCCAGCTATCCCGATCCTGTTTTCACTTTGCTGAACGTGAGGGGTCACAGTTGCATCCGATTTTTCAGACGGGTAATTGATCGCCCCCTGGATTTCAATCTCCACAACATCAGCAACATTTTTTGCAACCTGCTGTAAAACAGAAATCCGGTCAACAACCTGGTCCACACGCTTTATAAGGGACTGTTTCTGCTTCTTTTTATCTGACTGGGGGAGACCAGCCGGTCCTTCCACCACTACCAGCATTGCTAAAGGTGAAATATCAGCGGGGATCAGCGCAAACAGCATCTCACTGCGGAGGAGAGGTTCTGTCTTTTCAGAAGAGGAAAAAAGAATATTTGCATCATCAAAATGGAGTGTACCCGAAGAACCCGGGACAGCCCAACTCCGCAGCAGCTGCGTCACCTCTTTGCTCCCCATCTTTATTATCCGGCCAAAACCATCAGAATCTCCAGAAGGCCTGGACAGCTGGTATTCTTTTCCATCTTTCTCCTCTATAATCATGGAAACCGCATAAGGTCTGACCCAGGCGCCATCACTGAAAATACCGGTAAGGGCAGTTATTATTTGCAGTGGTGTCGCATATTCCGGGACTAACCCATAAGGTTCATGCCGGGCAGAGTGAAATGGTGTATAAGAAGTTTCCCTGTGTTGAACGTCCCGGTCATATTCGGAAAAATCAGCGGACCATCGTCCAGTTATTCCCAGCCACTCCAACATTCTTAACTGACAGCCTAGATTGGCCTTCAAAGATTGTACAGACCATGGGTACAGTGTCAATCCAGTTTCTAAAACAGAGTAGATATCGGCGGCATCTCTTAAGAAGCGCCGAAATTTATCGGGTATAACCGTTGGTTGTAAAAATTGATTCTTCAGTATTTTCTGGGGATACTGTTTAAAACTGTTGGGGTTAAAGCCTGGAGACTGTGCTCCACCAACAATTTGCCCTGTCGTACCTTCCATCACATAGGCGGCAACCCTGGAACCTTCCCGCCATCCACCAACATCAGAGACAAGGTCTTCAAGAATTTTCTGGATCTTCAGGTCAATGGTCAAAACCAGATTCTGTGCCTGATCCAGATAGTCGTCAACCGAACTTCCCTGATCCTCTCTGTTTGCCAGCAGTCTGTCGTAAAAATATTCGACCCCGGCAAGCCCGATATTATCATCAACATACCCCACCAGATGTGCTGCGGAAGTCCCGTTTGGATAAAACCGTACTTTCTCGTGCTGCAGGTATACTCCAGGAAGCTGCTTTTTCTTTAGAGCTGTTTCCTGCTCTTCACTGATATCCTCCGCCACCCACACCCGAAGCGGGCCAGCTGCCAGCATTTTCTGCACTCCCTTCCTGTCAATCGGCAATATTGCACTTAAGGCCTCAACAGTTTCCGGTATGGATTCAACCTCCTTAATTCTCACATACGCGGAAACTCTTTCCAGAGTGATGGCAATCTGCTGCAGATTTCTATCATAGATAGCTCCTCTGGGCTGTTCATCCTCCCCGGACAGACTCTTTTTTACTGTTAGGACAAAATCAGTAATATACGTGGAAATACCGGCTTTTTTATTTATCTGCCAACCTGCAACAACAATTACGGCAGCAACCAGAACTAAGAGAAGAGCCCGCTTACGCTTTTTTTCTTTCTGTACTCGTAAGCGGGATTGTTTGACCATATTCTTTCTTCAGGCAGTTGTATGTTGAACAATCAATTTTACAAAGTGCCCCAGGTTTCCTGCTTATGTACCCCGCTCCCGGAGCCACCCCAAACAGGGTCTAACCCGAATAAATCGGGTTTTTAAAATGCATGGATAAGTACCATGGTGCTACACATAGGCACATAATTTCAAAATACACTCCTCAATCTCCCGGAGTCGGAGTTTATGCCCTGGTTTTTAAGGGTGCTTACCTGTTTTTTATTACAGAAGTTCTGGAGTAAGGTACTAAAGATAGGTAAAATACCCTTTCCGGGAATTATATTTTCCAACCTGCCCTTTTTTATGGGCATAGAGTGAGAGTTTTTCCCCGGCAAGCCTCTGCAACTGCTCAGGAGCTCTGACATATGCCCTCATGGCTCGCAGCTCAATGTTCTGATCCATAAGCTCATGGTGCCTGTTATCAACTCCAATAATTGACTCGTTAATCTGATTCGTTGCCGAAACGACATAGAGATTAACAGCCAGAGCCAGAGGTAACAGCAGGAGTAAAGTCTTTCCCACAGGCCGCCAGAAGGCTGTATCACGGGGAAGCTTTCCCACTTTAAACCTCAAGCCCGGGACACGCCGCCCTACCCCCATCTGTGCAACCGAAGTTATATATGGCTGAGACGAATTACCTGCATTCATATTCTTCCCCTTTTTTATCTTCTTTCTGCAACTCTCAACCGGGCACTGCGTGAGCGCCTGTTGGACAAAATCTCCTCCGGCGAAGCAGTGATCGGCCTGGAGGTTACGACATTTAACTTGTTATTATTTCTAAACTTCCTCTTTACAATCCTGTCTTCAAGAGAATGAAAAGAAATTACACAAAACCTCGCCCCCGGCGTAAGATAAGCAACTCCCTCATCCAGAATTTTTGCAAGATTTTCCAATTCAGTATTAACCGCAATTCTCAATGCCTGAAACACCCTGGTTGCCACATGAATTTTGCCGGGATGGAACCTCTTGGGAACCGCCTTTGCCACTATCAAAACAAGCTCTTTTGTGGTTTTTATCGGTCTTTTTTCCCTTGACTCAACTATAGCGGAGGCAATTGGCCTGGCCTGACGCTCTTCGCCATAGTAAAAAAATATATCTGCCAGTTCGCTTTGAGAGCAGGTTGCCAGAATGGACTCAGCAGTTATCTTTCCTCTGTTATCCATCCGCATATCAAGAATTTCGTCCCGCTGAAAACTAAATCCCCGTTCCCCCATATCGAGCTGCAGGGAAGAGAGACCTGCATCCACCAGTAAACCGTCAATTTCACTTACTCCGGCTTCATCAAGACCGGCAGATATTTCAGCAAAATTCCGTCGTATTATCTTCCAGCGATCTTTATACGGTGATAAACGGGCACCAGCCTTTTTTATTGCCGCTTCATCCCATTCAAAGGCAATTACTCTTCCATCCGGCGCCGATCTCTCAAGAATACCTGCAGAATGACCACCCATTCCAAGTGTACCATCCACATAAACCCCACCGGTTACGGGGTTCAAATAACTCAGTGTTTCTTCCAGAAGTACAGAAGTATGGATCGGTCTGCCATCTGAGGAGGTAACCATTTAAAAAATGCCCATTTTGGCAAGGCTTTGTTCATGGCCCTCAAAATTATCACGGGTTGCCCGGTTTTCAAGATGCCACAGGTCTTTATCCCAGATTTCCACCCAGTCCAGCATCCCCGTCAGGACTATCTCTTTCTTCAGGTCGGCATCTGCACGCAGATCGGCTGGCAATCGAATCCGGCCCTGCTTATCAAGCACACATTCCGTGACGCCACCTACCACATAACGGACAAAACTGGCTATCCCCGGTTGCTCTCCTCCCTGGGTCAATAATTTTGTCTCCAGGGACTCCCACTCAGCCACCGGATATGCACGCAAATGCCTGTTCCACGGAGCGACCATAAGTATTTCCGAATCACACTGACGCAGTACCGCCCGAAAACGACTGGGAAAATTTAATCTCCCCTTCGCATCCAGTGTATGTTCCGTTCTGCTTCGAAACCGGTTTCGGATCACTCAACCCCCTCTGCAGTTCCCACAAACCACTCAGCACCCAACTTCCCCACTTTTTACCACTATCACTCCTTTTATAACAAAGAGTATCTCCCTGTCAAGGAAAAACATATGCAACTTCGGGGAGATAAGATAATTACGAAGGGTACGCCTGCAACACAACATAAAGTGTACCACAAAATAAAAACTACAATATATTTGGCACAAGCAGTAAAACAAACCGAAAACAGCAACAGACAGACTACGCCTAACTAACTGTAACAACATGCTATTAAAAATATTTAAAAGACCAGGCCAGGAAGAGGAGTTTTAGAGGTGGTGAAAAGTGGGGAGATAAAAAAGTGCGGTTCCAGGAAAGTGCCGGATAATGAAGCCAGGGTTCAGTGATAATCAGGAAATAGAATAATCAGGAAAAACTATCGAAAGCGGACACCGTGAATATACCGGTTTTGTCATTTATCAAAAAGGGATTGCGGTATCCCGTCCTGCCGCACCATTTTTCGGCCGAAATGTTCATAGGCGGTTGCAGTTGCGACTCTGCCCCGGGGGGTGCGTTTAAGAAAACCGGACTGGATCAGGAACGGCTCATACACATCTTCAAGGGTATTCTTCTCTTCACATACCACCGTTGCCAGGGTATCGAGGCCAATAGGCCCTCCTTGAAACTTATCAATTATTGACAGCATAATCCGGCGGTCCATATCATCAAGACCAAACTGATCCACTCCAAGAAGGTCAAGTGCCTCATTTGCAACCGCCCTGTCCACAACCTCATGACGACCAACTTCGGCATAATCCCTTACTCTCCGCAGCAGCCGGTTGGCAATCCTCGGCGTGCCACGAGACCTCCTGCCAAGTTCCAATGCTCCTGTCCGATCAATTGTCATCCCCAGAATATTCGCAGATCGCTGCACTATGCGAACCAGCTCTTCAGGAGAATAAAATTCGAGACGGAGAATCACGCCAAAACGATCACGCAGCGGCGGCGTGAGCAGACCAGTACGGGTCGTGGCTCCAACGAGGGTAAATCTGGGCAGATCCATTTTGACTGATCTGGCCCCCGGCCCCTGACCGATGATAAGGTCAAGCTGGTAATCCTCCATGGCCGGATAGAGAACTTCCTCAACTGCATGGTTGAGACGATGGATCTCATCAATAAAAAGAACATCTCCCTCCTGCAGGCTGGTGAGTATCGCCGCAAGATCCCCCTGTTTCTCTATCACCGGGCCCGACGTTACCTTGATCCCCGCCCCCATCTCATTGGCAATAATGTAGGAGAGCGTCGTTTTTCCGAGCCCGGGAAAACCATGAAAAAGTACGTGATCCAGTGGCTTCCCTCTGCCCAGTGCCGCCTGGATAAAAATCCGCAGACTCTTCCTCAGGGTCTCCTGACCAATATATTCATCAAGTTTCCTGGGCCTGATGCCGGTGTCATTTACGGACTCCCGGACAATCGGCTCGGGACTCACCAGACGGCTGTCGCTGCTGATATCTTCTTCAATATTCATACAAGGGCCCTCAACGCCTCCCGGATAAGATCTTCAACACCCAGTTGCTCGAATTTATCCTGACCAATCTGCTTCTTCACCGAGACCAGTGCCTCCCGGACCACGGGATCAGCATAACCCAGATTAACCAGGGCGGACAAAACATCGACGACAACAGAACCCTGATTTGAAACAACAGATTGAACAGTTCCGGACGCAGCGAGCGGATCAAAAGAGAGATGACCAACTTTTTCCTTAAGATCGACACAAACCCTTTCCGCAGTCTTTTTCCCCACCCCCTGCAGGGTGGTCAATGTTTTTATATCACCGGCCGTAATGGCCCTGCACAAATCACTCACCTTCAACCCGGAGAGCATGGCGAGGGCCAGCTTGGGACCGATTCCAGAAACTGTTTTCAGAATAAGGAAGAGCTCTTTTTCATCCTCTTCCAGAAAACCAAAAAGCGTCAGAGCATCTTCACGGACATTCGTGTGAATATAGAGGAGAACATCTTCTCCCGTATCAGGCATTCTGGCAACAGTATCCGTTGAAAGGAAAACCTCATACCCCACTCCCGAGACATCTATAACCACCCTGTCAACACCCTTGGAAAAAACCTTACCTGTTAATGCTGCTATCACCTGAGATTCTCTCTTTCCTTACAGATCAATTATGCCGGAAACTGGTTGGCATGACATATAGCCACAGCCAGTGCATCGGCAGCGTCAGAGCTTGGCGACCCTGAAAGCCCGAGGAGCACCTTCACCATATGTTGTACCTGTGATTTTTCAGCCTGGCCATACCCGGCCACCGCCTTTTTTACAACCCTTGGACTGTAGTCGTGAACCGCAAGACCATTTTGCATTGCAGCCACCACAGCAGCACCACGGGCATGCCCCAGTTTAAGCGCTGATCTTGGATTAGTTGCCAGGAAGACATCCTCAATGGCCGCAATTACCGGATCATGTACCTGGATGACCTCATTAATTCCATCAAATATCTCGTTCAGCCGATGGGAGAAAGAGTATTTAGGAGTTGTTTTCACCACCCCGCATGCCACAAAGTGAAGCGAGCCCCGATCCGCATCGATTACTCCGTACCCGGTGATCCTGCTGCCGGGGTCTACACCAATAATACGCTCCATTTCAGCTGTCAGGAGAGCTGTTCCATCAGTTCATCGTCAATATCAAAATTGGCATGCACATTCTGCACATCCTCATGCTCTTCCAAATTCTCCAGAAGCTTCAGAAGAGAACGGGCCACCTTTTCATCCTCCACATCAACTGTGTTTTTGGGAACCATCGATACTGACGCCTCTACTGCCGCCACCCCGGCCTTCTCCAGACCGGCACGAACATCTTCAAGTTCCTCAGGTGCAGTGAAAATCTGGAATTCTTCATCTTCCTCAACAATATCCTCAGCTCCGGCTTCAAGAGCATGATCCATCAACTCTTCTTCAGACAGTCCTCCCTTGTCAACAAGGATGAGACCTTTTTTTTCAAACATCCAGGCAACACAGCCGGATTCACCAAGATTACCATTACTCTTGGTGAAGTAATGGCGCACATCAGCAACGGTTCTGTTGCGATTATCTGTCATGCATTCCACCAGAACGGCAACACCACCGGGACCATATCCCTCGTAGAGGATTTCATCATAAACCTCACCGGCTATCTCACCAGTCCCTTTTTTGATTGCCCTGGCGATATTATCTTTAGGCATATTTTCAGTTTTAGCTGATGAAATAGCCGCACGAAGCCGTGGATTCCCCTCGGGGTCACCACCGCCGCCCCTTGCAGCCACAGTGATTTCCTTAATCAGACGGGTGAAAATCTTCCCTCTTCTGGCATCGTTTGCGCCTTTTTTCCTTTTGATCGTTGACCATTTAGAATGTCCTGACATATCCTCTACCTGTTAAATAATTGTTTATCCGAAAAAAGTTTTAAAATCTCAGAAACTAGAGCCCCCAACCGGCCTTCGATATCCCATACCAAGGACAAAGACTTCCCGACTCTCAACTCGTGAACTCTTTGGTTTAATCACCCTTACCATCTCAAATCGTTTTTTCACATCTTTCACAAAAGCGGGAAAGTCCTCCCCCTGGAACACCTTGCAAATATAATGTCCCCTGTTCAGTAAAAGCATCTCCGCCAGCGAAAGTGTGGTATAAACAAGATCTAGAGATTTCTGCGCATCCACCCATCGATTTCCGGATGTCCTTGGTGCCAGGTCAGAAACAAGAACCCGGAACGCCGGACGAATTTTACGTACCAGAGGTATCATCTCCGGTGCCGTTATATCCTGGCAGAGCCACTGAATAGGCCCACCCCCCGGTCTGGGACTGCAGTCAGTCTGCTGCAAATCCACACCCACGACAACCCCTTTGGGTCCGACAATTTCAGACGCGTAAAGAGACCAGCTGCCCGGATAGCAGCCGAGATCAAGAACACTGTCTCCACGACGTATGAATTTATACTTTTTCTGGGCTTCCTCCAGTTTATATATAGACCGGGCCGGGAAGTTTTCTTTTTTGGCCTTTTTAGAGTAAAAATCGTTTATCTTACGCACATTCGACTATTTTTTAGTGCCTTACTCCAGAATTTCTGTAATAAAAAACAAGAAACTGAGTAATGTATTTTGAAATTAGTTGATTAAATATACCACCAAGGTACTTATCCTGGCTTGCTTCCCGTCTACCGGGGTTGGTTTAAGGCGTCTTTTTCTCTGAAATTTGACCGCACCCGGATGGCTTTTGACCACCTGCCAGATATTTTCTGCCGCAGCTATCACGTTTTAATCCATTTATTTTCCTTTAACAAGAGGAACCCCGGGAACACCCCTTTTCTCACCAGTCTCCCTGTCCTCTGCCTGCAGCTGCTTTTGCAGAAAATTATCAACCCAGACCATGGCCTGCTCCCGGTTTGCCACCTCACCCTCCACCCTTGCCACCTCCAGCCGGGCAAATATTGTTGAAAAAAGCGGACCGGGATGAAGATCAAAACTATCAATAAGATCCCTGCCGGTAAGAAGACGCGGACCGCTCAGCACCGGCCGGATATTCTCCTCATAAATATCGAGCACCTTCCCCAGAAGCGCTGCTATCTCCTTCTCCATTCCCACCGGTTTTTTCTCTCCCTGTCCGGCCAGACTGTCCGCCATGGCCAAAAGAAAAAGTCCCGGCAGGAGATCACCTGCACGCTGACAGAGTTTTAAAGCAGCCCGTTTTGTCACCTCACCCTTTCTCTCTATGTTGCAGAGATGAAATGGGTGCATATGCATACCGATAAGTGCCGCAACATTTTCCCTGTCCCTCCTGCTCCAGCGTAACTGTTCCGCAAAATTACAGAACAGTTGCCGGCCAACCTCATCGTGACCATAAAAAGTTACCCGGCCAGCCTCCTTTTCGCTCTCCCCCCTGGTTGCCGGCTTACCCAGATCGTGCAGCAATGCTGCCCATTTCAACCAACGTATAACCGATTTTTCCTGCAAATACTCCTTCAGCCTGTGGTCCTGACCCGGAAAAAATTTTCCGGGATTGACAACAATGGTTTCCATCATCTCAAGTGCCAACATATTATGCTTAAAAACATCAAGATGATGAAACCGGGGCTGCAGCACACCCTGCCCCCGATAAAGTTCAGGAAGAAGCTCTTTAAGCAGACCGCTTTTATCCATTTCACGAAGGGTAGCGGCGGTTCGGGACGAATCAAAAATCAGGTCAAGCTCATATCGAATCCTCTCCGCCGCAACCCTGTCCAGCAGTGAAGCACATTTTTCTATCTCCTGCTCAGTCTCCTCTACAAGAGAAAAATTGAGAACCGCATGCAGACGATAGCCCCGAAGCATTCTCACCGGATCGGCGGTAAAGGCGGAAGGACAATGGCGCAGACGACAGGAAGTCAAATCCGCAAAACCGGTGGTGGGGTCAATAATCTCTGGAGGATCACCCGGTTCTATCAACTGATCAAGTTTTACTCCAAGACTGTTAATGGTAAAGTCACGAAGGGCCAGATCTTCTTCGATAGTTCCGGCACCTTCCCGAAAACTGGCAATATCCACCTGAATATTGTGCCACACCAGCCGCGCAGCCTCATCATCGGCGCCGCAAAGATCGACAAAAGCTCCTCCCCCGAGCTGACGAATAAGGGCGCGAACAATTTCGACAGCTCCCTCTGATACGGCAAGGTCAAGGTCATTAGAAGATTTCCCGAGCAGAAGATCCCGCACAGTTCCTCCCACGACATAGAACTGCTTACCCTCCAGTTCAGCTATGACCCGCAGAGCACTGATCAGTTCCCCGGGATAGAGGCGAGAAAATTTTGATAGATTGTTAACCTTTGCTTTACACACTTTTTCTTTTCCATTAACGTTGATAGCGTCGTAAAAAATCCGAAAGATCCAACCATACCATATCGGAACAGAGAAAAATAGCGCCGCAACTACCGGCGGATGAAATCCTGCTCTCCATCTCAAAACAAGAAAAACCCTCTACCCGCTGATGACTTTGCTTCCTGTGCCAGATAACAACGATACCGGGCCCCACATCTGTCTGGCCCCCATCAGGGGCCTCACTGATGCCCTCTTCCGCAATGTTTTCCGTCACCATTTCAAAGGTATCGATGCTGCACTTGCCCCATTTATCAACCCCCAGAGAAAGGCACTGTTCAGCGACAGAATGCTTTCAGACCTCCTACCGCAAAACAATACAACCCAACCCGTTATCCCCCAGCTGCTGCACACCTGGCCGGAAGATTTCCTGCTGCTTGCATCACGTCTCGCTGATCTGGGATATACCCATATCAATTGGAATCTTGGCTGCCCCGCACCCATGGTTGCCAGGAAAAAACGGGGTTCAGGGTTGCTTCCCTACCCGGATGAAATAATCTCTTTTCTCGACGAGGTATTGCCAAAACTCCCGGTGCAGCTCTCCATCAAGACCCGACTTGGGTTTTCAGACAAAAACGAACTGCTGCAGCTGCTTCCACGGCTGAACGATTTCCCCCTCAGAGAGATCATCATTCATACGAGACTGGGCAGCCAGTTATACCGGGGCGAAACCGATCCCGAAAGCTTTGCCTCCTGCCGGAAAGTGAGCATACATACTCTTGTATATAATGGTGATATTAACAGCCTCGACGATTTTTCATCTCTTGCCGGACAATTTCCCGGTATTAACCGCTGGATGGTCGGCAGAGGTCTTCTTATGAACCCGTTTCTGGCTGAAGAGATCAAAAGTTTTCCCGGAGATACGAAAGCAAACAGGAGCGAAAGAATCTATCACTTCCATAGAGATCTCTCTGAACGATATGAGGAAAAACTGAGCGGCCCTGGACATCTTCTCAGCCGCATGAAACAGCTCTGGGCCTACCTTATTTCCTCCTTCCCCGGGAAAGAAAAGGAGTTTAAAAAATTAAGAAAGAGCAGCACAAGAACTCAATACATGGACTCCGTCAACCGGATCTTCGACAATTGATTTTTCTCTCCAAAATTACAGCCCCCCTGAATGTGCAGCGGTAGATTAATTATCCTCCATTTCACCGGCGATAATTTTATCATTCCGCCACCTCAAGACGGGTCCGTTCCAGCTCCACCTCAGCGCGGACAGCCTTCGCACGTACCAGCGGTGCAAGAGTCAAACCCTGCACCAGAACAGAAAAAACCACGACCATATAGGTTATGGTAACCAGGCTGTCACGAACATATCCCTGGGGAAGAGAAAGCGCCAGCGCAACAGAAATGCCGCCCCGCAGGCCGCCCCAGGTAAGAATAGAGACAACCCCCAGGGAAAAGCTTCTAAAACGCCGCATGATACCAATGGGAAGAGCAACACTGATCAGACGGGCAATCAGCACAAGAGGAATGGCGAGTGCGCCAGCCAGCAAATATTTTTCATCAAGAGAAACCAGCACCACCTCAAGCCCTATCAATACAAAAAGTACGGCATTGAGAATTTCATCGATCATCTCCCAGAAGGTATCCAGATGCTCGCGTGTTAACCGGGACATGGCAAGCCTGCGACCATGATTACCAATAAGCAGTCCCGCCACAACAATAGCGATAGGCGCGGAAAGATGGAGTAACTCGGCCAGTGCATACCCACCCGTTGTCATTGCCAGTGTAATGAGGATTTCAACAGAGTAGTTATCCACCTTTTTCAGCATCCAGAACCCGACACCACCAAGGACAAATCCGTAAAAGGCGCCCCCCGCCACCTCTGTGGCAAAAATATGTAATATGGTCTCTGCCGTGACTGTTCTGGTCCCTGCGGCTATCTCTGCTATGGCCAGGAATACGACAACTGCAATACCGTCATTAAAGAGCGATTCCCCGGCAATCTTTGTCTCCAGGCTTTTAGACGCCCCGGCAGTCTTTAAAATACCGAGAACGGCAATAGGGTCAGTTGGCGAGATAAGAGCCCCAAAAAGCATACAGTATATAAAAGGAATATCCAGACCAACCAGTTCTGTAATAAGCCAGGTTCCAAAGCCAATCATAAAAGTTGCCCCGACAACACTTGCTGTTGCAAGGACCGCAATTACCACACGCTGTTTCGCCAGATCCTCCAGGTTTATATGCAGCGCCCCGGCAAAGAGAAGAAAACTCAACATCCCGTGCAGCAGGGTGGCATTGAAGTCAATGGACGAAAGCATCCACTCAATATCCTCCCTGACTACGCTGTAACCTGATTTGCCGAGGATTATCAGACCAAGAGACATAAGAAGAGCTATTGTCATCAAGCCAATGGCTGTCGGCATATGAAAAAAACGGTAATTCACCCAGCTGAACAGTGCCGCCAGACTGATAAGTATTGCTATAATATGAAAAAGCTGCATAAACTTCCCCCGCTTGAAAAAACTGATGTGAAGCTTCCTTTTTTCCAATTATACAGCAACTGATCTCAAGATTATATAGATGAAATCCCTAACCATAGAATCACTCTTGCTATCTGCAGATATTTATGTTTTTCTATTTCGTAAAATTACTTATCCGGACATTAAAAAAAATTCCGATCTACTTGGGTTAGGAGAAAAATAATCAGATGACAATTTCAGACTGGCTGGACGAACAGGAAGCAGAGAAAGCGGACATGTCGCAAATCACCTTGCCAAGAAATATGGCTTATGACGAAGACCCGGATGAAACAATTTTTTTCGAGGAATACAACCCCTGCGGACTTTTCTGCACAGAAAGTCACCCCTTTGCGACAGTCGAACGTTTTGGCCACTGGTATTACGCCAGAGGCCAGGATAAAAAAGCGGGTATCCACTCCTCGGAGATGAAATGGCAGCTCTTTACAAAGGACAAGGAACTTGCTCTTAAAACTGCCAGAAAACGTATGGAAGACTAACGCATCCAATCCTGAAAGATCGTATCCTCCAGTGGTTCTGCGGTAATTATCCAGGAATTTCCCTGAAGTCTGCAGGTCACCTCTCCGGGAGGACGAATGGAGTCGATTTTTTTGCCATAGCGGACAACCAGCGATGCGACAAGATCCAGTTCCTTCTCCATAGAAGAACTATCCTCGTACCAGCTGGCAGCTCTTCTCAGGAGAGCAGCGGGCCCCGGGCGTTCTTCCATCCACAGGAGGGCATCATCGGGTCCGGCCAGAACCTCCAGCTTATCATTATCACGTTCATCCCTGCCAAGAATAAGCCATCCACCCCCGGGAAGAATAAACTGCCGGCCGACAAGCAGCAGACGAACATCCGTTGTAGTAATTTGGGCCGGCTGCAGCACAGAATCTTCTGAATACAGCTGGCTCACCCGGCGGCTGAGAATGGGGTCTGCAAGAGTGCAGCCGCCCGCCGGGGCCGGAAAGTCGGTAATGCCGTATTCAGCAGCCAGCCGGATCTGTTTCGAACGACCGCGACCACTGAAATCAAGCAGTTGAGCCCTGTCAACCCATCCCTCTTTTTCAGCCTCTGTTTCCACCATAAGCTTTGCACTGAGCGGACGCAAAAGAATCGATCTGCTGCCTGAATCGCGTTCAATAACATTAAGGGTATCCCGCCGCTGGGACATTGGCCTCTGGCCGAGAACCTCTCCGGTGATCAGGAACTTTGCTCCCAGATCAGCCATCATCTCTTTTGCCCTGGAAAGCATATAAATCTTGCAGTCGATACAGGGATTAAAATTCTTGCCAAAACCATGGGCCGGATTTCGCAGTAACTGCAGATAACCATCACTGATATCAAAGACTTCCACATTAATACCGAATCTGCTGCGAATCCTCGCCTTATGACCCTCTATGTCCTCCAGGATATGATAGTTGAAAAAAGGGGTGACAAACTGAACAGCCACAACTTCAATCCCCTGATCCATGACAAGACGGGTCGCCAGAATAGAGTCAAGGCCCCCGGAAAAAAGGGACAAAGCTTTTATCTCTTTCATGAAGTTGAACCTCCGGAATCCAGCATCTGCTCGGCCCAGGCCCTGGTCTTCGCTGTTGCTGAATCACCGGCCAGCATTCTCATCAGTTCATCTATCCGTGAGTTTTGGGAAAGCCGGACAACCTCGGACTGGGTCCGCCCTCCATCCACCTCTTTTGCCACCAGAAAATGTTCGGTGCCCCTGGCAGCTATCTGGGGCAGATGGGTTATGCAGATCACCTGATGATGTTCGGCAAGCTCCCTGATTTTTCTGGCCACTGCCTCCGCCGCCTCCCCGCCGATACCTGCATCAACCTCGTCAAAAATCACGGTCTCCACCTTATCTTTCCTGGCAAGAAGACATTTCAGGGCCAGCATCAACCGGGACAGTTCCCCGCCGGAGGCCACTTTCGCCAGAGGCCTTGGTGGTTCACCGGGATTTGCACAGAAGAAAAACTCGCCACGATCCCAGCCTGTAGACCTCATGGTTTCCGGGATTTTTTCCACTTCACTCCACTGCACAAAAAACCGGGCCTGGCCAAAGGCAAGAGACTCCAGCTCCCGCTCCATAGCCGCTTCCACCTTTATCGCAGTCTCTTTTCTTTTCTCCGAGAGCTGCTCCGCATGACTGCAGACTTCTTTCTCGAGGGACGCAGCCTCATCTTGCAACCGGGCTATATCTGTCTCCAGATTATCCAACCCTTCCAGCTCATGTCTCCCCCTGGCACAAAAGTCCAGAATATCCTCAAGATTTTCACCATATTTCCTCTTAAGCCTACGAACCATATCAAGCCGCTCATTCACCACATCCAGGCGATGAGGATCAGTCTCTATGGAATCCCTGTATTGCCTCAGCTCCTGAACATGGTCTTCCGCGAGATATGAGTAGTCACTTAAATCTTCCGCCAGTTTTTCAGCTTTGGGGTCCAGAGCAGCAAGCTGCTCCATATTCTGCCGCAGCCGCACCAGCCCATCCATAAGCTGCACGGACAGCAATCTATAGCTTTCCTGACTCACCTTTATAAGCGTATCACCATTCTTCAGCCTCTTCTTTTCGGCAGCAAGAAATTCATCCTCTCCGGCGACCAGCTCCGCCTCCTCAATTTCATTCACCTGAAATTTCAGGAAATCACGCCTCTGCTCTTTCTCCTGCTCGTCCATGCGTAAGCGCGAAAGCTGCCTCTTTTTCTCCTGCCATCTCTCATACATCCGGCTCAGAGTGTTTCTATCTTCCCAATGTTCACCGAGGGTATCTATAAAATCAAGATGAAGGGCGGGCTGCAGCAGCTGTTGATGATCATGCTGGCTGGCAACATTCAGCATATCCATGGCCAGGTTTGCAACGGTCCTGGCTGTTGCCAGTGATCCATTTACATAAATCCTGGATCTGCCCGAACTGTTGATTGTCCTCCTGATAACAACCAGAGGCTCGCTGCCGAACCCTCCCTCCTCAAGTTTTCGCAAAAGGTGGTGGTGTTTTGGGTTCAGCTCAAACAGCGCCTCAATTTCACAGAGATCAGCACCATTTCGCATCCAGTTCTGTGACGCTCTACCGCCGGTCAACAGATGGATAGCCCGTAACATTATCGACTTACCCGCCCCTGTTTCGCCGGTCATGACAACCAGACCATGGTGACAATCCCGGTCAAAACTCAGCGCCATCGATTCAATCAGGGCGAGATTTTTTATTCGTAATTCAGAAAGCATCTGTTTATTCAGTATATGATCAATTCTTATGTACCAACTTGACTCTCCCCATAAAGGACAGTAAGTTACGCACACTGGTGGTGGATTGCCCGACTCCGGAACCGGCAGCAATGACAAACAAACAGTCCACACTCAATACCCGTTATTCAGCCCCAGATCAATATGAAAGAAAAAACAGATCTCAGCGCAAGCCTCGAGGACTATATTGAAACCATCTATCATATAATTGAGGAAAAGCTTGTCGCCCGGAGTAAAGAAATAGCGGCTAAACTCAGTGTCAGCAGAGCTTCCGTAACCGAGGCTCTTCGAGCTTTGTCCAAAAGGGGCCTTATCAATTATGCGCCCTATGAAGCGATCACTCTGACGGACGAAGGGAAAATAGCGGCTGAGGATGTGATATTCCGCCATAAAGCCTTAAAACGTTTTTTTATTGAAGTGCTGGCAATTGACGACACTATTGCCGAAGACGGTGCCTGCAGAATCGAACACTCCGCCCCGCCGGAAGTTATTGCCAGAATGATCAGTTTTACCGAGTTTATCAAGGTCTGCCCACGGGGGGGAGAAGATCTGATAAAGGGTTTTGCCGAGTTCTGCGCCAGGGGAAAACAGGGTAAAAAATGTGACAACTGTATCTCCAGCTGTCTTCAGTTGTCACCGGGCGAATAACGGTCAGGCCTTCCTCTTTAACAGGATAATTTTTTGATCAGCGCCTCAACTTCTTTATCCTCCGGGAACCGCTTCAGTTCCTTTTTAGAAAAGATCAGTTTCCCATCCACAACTATCTCAAAAACCCCGCCTGACGAGGCTATTAATTCTATATCCGCATCAAGATCTCTTTTCAGCTCGTCCCCCAGACTGGAGGCACGCGGTTCATAATTTCACTTTGTGCAATATTCAATAGAAATTTTCATAGCATCTTCCTGATTTAAAAATTACTGTTGATGAACTTGTAAAAATGCATTCTCGGACAGGTTCCTAGTCATATCTGCAGCCAACACTATTCATTTTACAGAGATATCGCAATCACAAACCGGGATATAATGTCAGCCAGAGAAAGCAAAGCCACTCTCTTCTCAATTCTGAAAGAACTGAACAGCAATGAGATAAACAATCTTTCCCCTTACGCCACCCGCAGTATACTCGGTACAAGAAGGTATCCGGAGAAAAGACAAGGCTATCGCCAGCAGTTTGCACTTGACGCGGACCGTATTCTGCACTCCCGTGCCTATATGCGGTATATCGACAAGACACAGGTGTTTTGTCTGGTCGACAACGACCATATAACCCACAGAGTTCTCCATGTTCAGCTCGTTGCCCGTATCGCCCGGACAATTGGCCGCTTTCTTCGCCTGAATGAGGATCTGATAGAGGCAATTTCTCTGGGCCATGATATTGGCCATCCCCCATTCGGACACGATGGAGAAAGTTTTCTGGCTGAGCTGAGCACTGATCACGGCCTTCCCCCCTTCCAGCATAATCTTCAATCCGTACGTTTTCTCGATAAACTTGAGAGAAAGGGAACGGGCTGGAACCTCACCCTGCAGGTACTGGATGGTATTCTCTGCCACGATGGTGAAAGCCATTCGCGCCTGCTGCGACCGCAGCCGATTAATGGTTTTGAAGATTTTGACCGGCGGCAAAAAGAGAAAGAACAGGATCCGCAGCTTTCAATCCGTCCCTCTACTCCTGAAGGGTGTGTTGTGCGCCTTGCTGATACCATTGCCTACATAGGAAAAGACATTGAGGACGCAATTATTCTCGGACTGATAAGACGGCAGGATATCCCGGAGAACTGCCAGAAAATGCTGGGATCAACCAATGGTACAATCGTGTTTAATCTTGTCACAGATCTCATTGAAAACAGCAGCCTTGACAATCCGGACCAGATAACAATCGGCTTTAGCGAACATGTCTCCACTCTCCTGCAGGATCTGAAGAATTTCAACTATGAAAAGATATATCTGGCGCCGGCAACCAAACGAAATATCCCGCTGATCCGCGACTGCTACCATCAACTCTTTGCCTTTTACCTCAACTGTCTGACAGAAAGGCCGGAACTGCTGCCCGAGGGAGTGGATCTGATGAGTGATATGGAACATATCTACTGCGGCCCCCACAGCAATGAGGAGAAGGTGGTTGATTTTATAGCAGGAATGACCGATGACTACTTCCTGAACCAAGCCAGGGATATCGACTGCAAAGTACCGGAAATATGGTAGACATGAATTGCTCCGGAAGAAAGGTTGCAGTGAGATACTATACATTTGTGACTATATTTCAATTAACAGTGTCGATTCTCGCTTTTAACTTCGTCTCTTCTTTTCTGCCCCCTCACTGAAATCAGTCTTTTGTTTCCGCACTAAGAGTTTCGGACGTCTGGTAGTAAGTATAACCGAAAACAGTAGCATCACCGTAATATTGATAGCTGATCCTAACTTTACTTCCTTCCAGCACCTCGAAAGTAAATTCAGTGGGGAGTCCCTTAATTTCGAGATTCTTTTTCAGAGTGTTTTTGGCAACTCTCTCCGAATAATTATACTTCTTGACACTGTCAGCTTGTTCCTCAAGCATATGGGCTACAGTTATCTTTTCCATTTTAATCGAACCGACTTGCCAGGATGGCACGACAATCATGACAAAAATAACAGTATATATAATATTCTGTATCATAACACTACGTTCCTTGTATTAATGAGCTAACTGAAAACTTACCAGTAATTTTGAGGACAGCATTTTAATTAGAGTGGCAGCTGTTTTAGTTCAGCCCTGTACTTCTATTGCAGACAAGCTGCGAGTAAGTACCTTGAAGGTATCTACCTGGTTTTAGGGTTAAATACCCTTTTTCATTTTCTTGTTTTTCTTTACAGCTTTTACGGAGTAAGGTACTAAAATATTAAAGATTGTAATAAACATTAAATAGTTTGTTAAAATAGTAGTGTCAAGGACAAAAGAAGCCTCTCTCAAATCCTTATATGTTGTTTGGTCTCTATAGATTCCATTTACAATTCTGTGACGAAAGGAGAGTACATGATTTCAACAGCGAAACGACTTCCTGGCCTGATTATTATATTTGTAATCTTTACCTTGCTATCTGGCTGTGACAATCTATCCGAATTTTTCCAAAATCTTTCAACTTCGCAGCAATCCTCAGAAGAAAGTGAATCGACCTCCCCCAGTTACGAAAAGACCCTTCTAATGGACATACTTGAAGACCAGCGGGCGCTTGTCGAGGAAATGCAGTATGCCAGCAATAACGGTGAAAGAAACTCAATTAAAGAGTCGTACGAGAAATTCTTGCGGTTGGATCAAAACTATCAGGACGAATTTCAAAAGCATGAAGGGGCTCTTGCAGCTAAGGATGGCTGGGAAATAAGCAAGATGCACCAGCAAATCATAAGGAGTTTACCAACCTTTAGCAGCTTGATGCAATAGGCGATTAAGTCTTTTGTTACAACGATACTTTCGCCCTTTTCTACCTTGTCTGTAAGGTGGCGTATTTTATGGGCTTATTTCCAAAATGCTTAAACATCAATAATTTTGCATCTCTTAACTTAAATCTGTGGAGGGCACTTACATTTTAGCCTATATTAATCAGTTTCACCCCGGACGAAACTTCTGAAATTGTGAATTTATCCTGGCACGACTGGAATGATATTTGGTTTCAACGCGCCAGGCGGTATATCAAGCCTTATTTCCTTCACTTTCTGTAAGGAGTTTTCTTTCTTTTGTACAGTATCTTTTTGCAAATATTGTGATTTTGTCGTTTGAGCATTTTGTACTAAATCACAGACATCCTCTGTGTACACAAATATTGTTGGTGCTCCATTTTCCAACTCCAGTTGGAAGAGATAATATTCCTCTATCTTCATCTCCCAGGTAAATTTCCCACTATACTGTCTCAAGGCGAGAGTTTTCTCGAGTATATAGGTAAAGCAATTTGCTCAGAAATACTCTAAATCTCGACCGAGACAAAGATTCCCGGTTTTGTAAAGACAAAATCTGGTCGGTATACGTC